>JAFQNM010000276.1 GCA_017395885.1 Clostridia bacterium
CAGAAGCCGATCAAAGGCGTGATGAGGCTCTTACGCTGGCAGGCATCCGGGCCCGCCAGTACGTTTCGGCTCCTGCAGGCGCAGAGGAGAGCACGGGAGGCGACGAGAGCTGATGCTGAGAAACATATTCGTATTGTCTTTGTTAAAAGAGGTGCCTGCCGTGATATGCACGGCAGGCTCATATATTGCGGCAAAGAATGCCCTGGGAGAAAAGCTTCTTGGCAGCATATCCGAGGGCGAGCATATGTTTGACAGGATGACGCCTGAGCACGTGCTTCAATACGAGGCCCATTTTGAGACCTATGTCGTGGAGGACGTGTACAGCTTTCCCGTTGAGGGAGTGCCGGAATACCCTCTGGCGCTTGCCGTTTTTGACCTCTTTTTCGGGAAGAGGATAGCGGCGGTATACTTTTTCAGCCGCCAGGGAGCCATGAACAGATTTTTGAGATCCTACTGTGCCAAAAGAAAGCCGCCCGAGCCTACAGGAGAGGAAAAGATGCGTGTTGCCCATCTTCTGCTGAAGGTGCCGGAGGATAGCTATCAGCCCTTTGAATGGAGAGGGCTGATAGATCTGAGAACGGCAACAAAGGCCGTTGTCAGGAGCTTTTTTAAGGCTCATCCCTCGTTTTCCCTCAGCGTCAGCTATAGCGAAAACGATCAGATGAAGCAGTCTATCTATATGCCTGAGCAGATCGCCATGTCAACCTATGTGCAGATAATGCAGTATATGCTGCTGACCTGTGAGGCTGTCAGCCGGGACGGACAGCTCAGTATTACCGTTGAGCGCGATCATATGGACGGAACCGTTCGGTTTTGCACCGCTGCATATCCCGGACTGTGCGAGGCCACAAGTTCTGAGGAGCTGGCAGAGCTTTGCCCGGGCGTTGCCTCATACCTCTCGCTTTGTAAATATGTGGTAACGGTATCAAAGGCTGAGCTGTTGGTAAGCCCCTCTGAGGATAAAGGATCACTTGAGCTGGTGCTTTATATGAAGGAGAGATACTTCGACCACGTAGATTTCAAGAGCAGAGATCCTCTTCTTTATTTTGATGAGTGCTTTGAATTTGCAGATAAGTACGTTTCCATCGTTTCAGAGAACAGCTCAGGAAATGCAGAGTAGAAGTGCAAGTATCAAAACCGTGTCGCTTCCTCCGTTGCTGCTTTGAGCAAGAAGGATGATGAGGGCAATGAGCAGAAGCTCCTCGCTTCCAAGCCCCTTCAGCAGGTCAAAGGAGGTAGCACGGGAGCCGTTACCCTCTTCGGAGGGGGAGCGGCATTCAGAGCAGGTCTCCTCCTCTCCGCTTGAAGGAGAGCAGGAGCATTCCTCTGCCGTTTTGTCGTAGATCGGCTTATTTGAAACAGGAGACGTGCCTTGCCTTGCCCTTGAGCCTGCACCTGACCTGTAGTGGCGGTGAGGGTGGATCACCTCATCCTCTGCATAGGGCGGATATGCATCGTCTCTTCCGTCGCTTCTTTTGCGAAAACGGCTGCCGTCGTAGCCGGGCGGAGGGGTGAGATATACTTCTCTTTCTGTGTTGCCTTTGTTTCTGGAGTACATATATGGCTCTCCTTTCTGCTTTTTAAGGCGCTCTGCCTGAAATTGGCAGATTGTCGGCTCCCTCGTGCAGCGAGCCGAGAATTCCGTATAGTCCCTCAAGCTGAAGTATGCCGTCTATCATAGCGCATCTTCTTTGTGAGAGAAAGGGCTTAAGAGCCAAAAGCAGCGCCTTTCGCCGTCTGTCAGAGTCTTTGCCTGTGTCCTCGTGTGAGCTGTGTGAGCTGCGGCCTGCTCCGGACAGAGCAGACATTATCTGAGGCAACCTTGCAATAAGCTCCGGCGGAATGCTGATGCCGGCGTTATCGGTGTCGGTGTTGGCGGCATTACCTTCTTTGGCGCTGTCCTCCCTATTCTCCTCCCGGTCGGAGGGGGTAGAAGAAAGCCCTTGGGCCACAGATGCCACGGTCTTCATTATTTCGGGGCTTTGCAAAAGCGAGTTGAGAATATCCCCGAGAGCGTTTTCCTCACCCATTATTGTGCTCCTTTCTTTCTGATCTTGCTTTTCAGCTATTATGGTCGGTGGTGGGGCCTCCCTTGTTCAAGGAGCCCAAAATATCGAGGGCACGGCTGATGTCCTTATCTGTCAGTGAGCTCATTGCCACTCTCAGGCGGGCGAGATCTGCAGATGATGGATCGAAAGAGGAAAGATCTATGCCGCTTGAGGAGCCAATGGCGCAGATCATTTTCCAAAGGCTTTCATCGGGAAGAGATGAAAGCATATCAACAGTTTTTTTATCTATTTTCATGAGAGACCAATCCTTTCTGGTGCTTGCCTGCAGACCTTGGCAGGGCAGGCCTTGGTTTCATTATATGCACGGGGGCAGGATATGTTAAAGTCCCCAAAAGAACACAAGCCTTGTGGCAGAACGGAGAGTACTGTGAAGATACTTGTTTTTTCAGATTCCCACGGAGCCTATTCCAAGCTTGAGAGGGCAGCGGCCCTCCACCCCGATGCGGGGATGATAATCTTTCTCGGAGACGGACTTCGTGATGCAGAAAGGCTGTTTGAAGGGTATCCCCTTCTTGACCGTGTTGCGGTCAAGGGAAACTGCGATCTTGGCGGTATCGGACTTTCGGATACGTATCTTGACGAGCAAACGGCAGAGATCGCAGGCAAGCGTATATTCTGCTGCCACGGACATAAATACAACGTTAAATTCACTCAAATGAACCTTTGGTTCAGAGCAAGGGAGAAGGAAGCGGATATTGCGCTTTTTGGCCATACCCACGACCCCTTTGAACGACGGGAGGATGGGCTCCTCCTGTTCAATCCGGGTAGCGTTGCCCAGGGAAGCTACGGTATCATTTATATAGAAAACGGTGCCGTTCTTGCCTCTCACGGAAAAATATGATATACTTAAGAGCATTAATTTTTTGAGGTTTGAAATGATAAAAAATGAGCTTGTAAATACAGATCTTACCCTACATGATTTCTATTACGATCTGCCGGAGGAGCGCATAGCGCAAACTCCCGTTGAGCCGCGTGATTCGTCCAAGCTCATGGTCATCAGCAGAGAGGGAGATTCAATAGAGCATAAGGTCTTTCACGATATAGCAGAGCTTATTCGCCCTGAGGACGTTCTTGTTATTAACGATACGAGGGTGATCCCTGCCCGTATCATTGGCAGAAGAAGCGAGAAGATGACGCCTGAGGGTAGGGCTTTGAGCGATAGCACCGCCCCCGTTGAGCTGCTGCTTCTCAAGCAGAGGGAGAACGACGTGTGGGAGGCACTTGCAGGCCCCGGAAAAAGAGCAAGAGTGGGAGATATTATTTCCTTTGGCGAAGGAGTTCTCAAGGCTCAGGTTGAGGATATTATCGAGGGCGGAATGAGAGTTGTCCGCCTGTATACGGACGGAGAGGAGTATAAGACCGTTTATGAGGCGCTTCATGCCCTTGGAACTATGCCCCTGCCTCCTTATATAACGGAAAAGCTTGAAAATCAGGAGCGGTATCAGACAGTTTATTCAAGGGAGGAGGGAAGCGCTGCGGCACCCACCGCAGGCCTCCACTTTACTCCCGAGCTGCTTGAGAGGATCAAGGCTCAGGGAACAGCCATAGTTCCCGTTCTTCTCCACGTTGGTCTGGGAACCTTCCGCCCCGTCAAGGAGGAGAGGATAACTGACCATGAGATGCACTCTGAGTTTATCAGAGTAACGGAGGAGGCGGCAAGGGAGATAAACGAGAGAAGAGCTCGCGGCGGCAGAGTTATTGCCGTTGGAACCACCTCCTGCAGAACTCTTGAAAGCGCATCAGATGAGAGCGGAGTGCTCCACCCCTGCAGCACGGATACGGGAATATTTATATATCCGGGCTATAAATTCAAAATAACAGACGTTCTCATTACCAATTTTCATCTTCCCGAGAGCACTCTTTTGATGCTTGTTTCCGCTTTTGCGGGCAGAGAAAAAATGCTTTCGGCATACAATTTGGCGGTTAGCGAAAAATATAGATTTTTCTCATTCGGCGACAGTATGATAATAATTTAAGAGGTTATTTTGAAAACGAAGATAATAGCAGTGGCAGGGCCCACCGCATCGGGCAAAACGTCTCTTGCCATTGAAATAGCGAAAAAGGTGGGCGGAGAGGTCATTTCCAATGACTCAATGCAGATATACCGTGGAATGGAGATAGGCACCGCCGCACCCACTAGACAGGAGATGGCGGGGGTTTCTCATCATCTGGTGGGCATATGCGATCCCACTAGTGAGTTTTCCTGTGCAGAATATGCGCTTCTTGCAAGAGAAAAGATCGATGAGATAAGTGCAAGAGGCAACGTTCCCGTCTTTTGCGGAGGAACGGGACTTTATCTGGATGCGGTGCTTTCAGTTTCAGATCTTTCCGAGAGCGGAAAGGATGAGGCTGTCAGAGAAAGACTTTCTGCGATTGCCGAAAAAGAAGGAGCCGAGGCTCTCCATAAAAGACTCAGAGAGGTAGACCCGGAGGCGGCAGATGCCATTCATATGAACAACGTGCGCCGTGTTATCCGGGCACTTGAAATATTTGAGTCCACCGGCATCACAAAAACAGAGTGGGACCGCCGCTCAAAAGAGAGAGAGCTCCCTTACGACGTAACGATGGCGGTTATCTGCTTTGAGAGCAGGGAGCTGCTTTACTCGAGAATAGATAAGAGAGTTCACATGATGATGAAGGCCGGCCTGCTTTCCGAGGTAAGGGATCTTTTTGAAAAAGGCCTGCTTTCTGCGGATAAACCTGCGTTTCAGGCAATAGGATATAAGGAGTTCATACCTTATCTTGAGGGCAGGGCATCTCTTGAGGAGTGTGTTTCGGCAGTTCAGCAGTCCTCGAGAAGGTATGCAAAAAGGCAGATCACCTGGTTCAAAAGGTATGAAAACGCCGTTAGGCTAACGGCAGACCATGAGGGCTCTGTCAGAGGATCTGAGGAGCTTTGCAGGGAGTTTCTTATGAGATCGGGGTTTATGAGGTAAATATGGGACTTGTTGAGATACTTATTCTTGCTGTTGGCCTTTCGATGGATGCATTTGCGGTATCCGTTTGCAAGGGTCTTGCCATGGGGAGAATAAAATGGAAGAATGCCTGTATCGTGGGCCTCTGGTTCGGAGCATTTCAGGCAGGAATGCCCCTTTGCGGATATTTTCTCGGAGCATCCTTTCAAAAATATATAGAGGCGGTAGACCATTGGGTAGCTCTCGGTCTGCTTTGCCTTATTGGGTTGAATATGATAAGAGAGGCCGTTGGCACAAGGGATGAGTGCTGCGAGTGCGATTGTTCTGTCAAGGCAAGGGACATGATCGCTCCCGCCTTTGCAACGAGCATTGATGCTCTGGTGGTTGGCATAGCAATGGCTATGTCTGTGCAGAGCGGCTCTGAAGGGCTAAACGTTTTAGCTTCTGTGGGAATAATAGGAGCTGTCACCTTCTGCCTCTGCGTGCTGGGGGTAAAGATCGGCGGCGTTTTCGGAACAAAATACAAAAAGGCTGCAGAGATATCAGGCGGCGTAATACTTATACTTATCGGTGTAAAAACAGTTCTCGAGCACACGGGAATAATTAATTTTTAGGAATCCTTATGAAAAGAATCGTAACAATGCAGGATATATCCTGCGTGGGCAAGTGCTCACTCAGCGTGGCAATGCCCATCATATCTGCAATGGGCTGTGAGTGCTGTGTGCTGCCAACGGCGGTGCTCTCCACCCATACGGCCTTCAGCAATTTCAATATAGTTGATCTGACAGAGAACATCTCTGCTGTTACCCGTGTGTGGAAGCAGGAGGGGATAGATTTTGACGTTGTGTATACAGGCTATCTTGCCTCCAACAGGCAGGTAGACCTGGCCATTGAGCTGGCAAAGGATTTTGGGGGAGAGGGAAAGCTTCTGTTTGTGGACCCCGTTATGGGAGATTTCGGCAAGCTCTATACGGGATTTGAGGAGACCTATCCCTCTCATATGAGAAGGCTTTGCAGCTGTGCTCATATAATCGTGCCGAATCTGACAGAGGCATTTTGCCTTCTCGGAGAGGAGTACAGAGAGGAAGTTACTCTCAGCGAGGCACTTGAAATGGCCGTGAGGCTGACGGAGACGGGAGCGAGGATAGCTGTTATAACAGGCATCTCTCCGGAGGAGGGAAAGCTTGGAATAGTCAAGTATGATAGGGAGAGCGGCGAGAGCTTTACCTATTTTGCAGATAGAGTAAAAACAGATTTTCCCCTCCATGGGTCGGGAGACGTTTTTGCATCTGTTGCCGTTGGGGCAATGGCCTCCGGCGAGAGCGTGGACAGCGCTCTGAGAATGGCTGTTGATTTCACCGCCGCAGCAGTTGAGGAAACGGTAAAGAATAAGGACCGCCGCTGGTACGGAATAGATTTTGAAACGGTGCTGCACAGGCTTTGAAAAAAGGCTCCGCTTTATCGGAGCCTTTTTTCAAATTTTGTTGAATGTTTAAAAAAAAATTGTTTTTTTTGAAGGACGGTGCTATAATGTACTGTAATAAAAAAACATCAACAGGTGATAATATGAATAAAAAGGTAATTATAGCAAGCGATAGCACGAGCGACCTTGGAGCGGAGCTTCACCGGCGCTTTGGTATAAGGATACTTCCCCTGGGAGTTAACCTTGGCGGCAAGCTTTATACAGACGGTGTGGACATTACTCCCGACGATATATACAGGCACTATGCTGATCATAAGGAGCTTCCAAAAACAAGTGCTGTAAATATGGCAGATTTTGCAGATTTCTTCAAGGAATACACGTCTCAGGGATACAGCATCGTCTGCTTCACTATCAGCTCTCAGATGTCCTCAACTTATAATAATGCAAGAATGGCAGCAGAGGAATTTGAGAATGTTTTCGTTGTTGACAGCGGAAATCTTTCTACAGGCGCAGGCCTTCTTGTGCTCCGTGCCTGCGAAATGGCAAAGGAGGGCAGAAGCGCCGCAGAAATTGCAGAGGCAATGGAGGAGCTGAAGCCGAGAGTTTCCGCCTCCTTTGTTATCGATGACCTTGAGTTTTTGCACAAGGGCGGCAGATGCTCTGCTCTTGCGGCATTCGGTGCAAATCTTCTGAGGCTTAAGCCCTGTATAACGGTAAAGGACGGCAGGATGGGCGTTGCAAAGAAGTATCGCGGAGCCTTTGGCCAGGTGCTCTCCTCCTATGTGAAGGACCAGATTGGAGATGGCTCGGATATTGATCTTTCCCGCGTGTTCGTAACTCATGCAGGCTGTGATATGGATATTGTAAACGCCTGTGTTGAAGGGGTAAAGGCTGCGGCTCCCTTCAAGGAGGTGCTCATAACCCGTGCAGGCTGCACCGTTTCATCCCATTGCGGACAGAATACCCTTGGCGTTCTGTTCATCAAAAAAACACCATTGGAGTAATATGAAAAACAGTATTTTAAAGATGATCGCCTTGCTTGCGGCTGCAGTGCTGCTCTTTTCACTCTGCGCCTGCAACCAAAAGGCAGATGGTAATAATGGCGGAGACGCTACGGAGAGCGAAGGTGCTCCCAATGAGGAAACAACGGTCCACAGCGGAAACGCTTTGCCCGATTTCACCGTTTACAGCATGGAAGGTGAGGAGGTCACCCTCTACGAAAAGTTCGGAAAGCCTTTGGTGGTCAATTTCTGGGCAACGTGGTGCCCTCCCTGTAAGGCTGAAATGCCCGATTTTGAAAAGGTTTATGGAGAAATGGGATCTTCCGTTGAGTTTATGATGATAAATATGACGGACGGCTCGAGAGATACCGAGGCATCTGTCAAGGCATTTATTGAGGATAACGGATATACCTTTCCCGTGTATCTGGACAGTAAAATGAGCGCAATGTATACCTATAGTGTTCAGAGCATACCCATGACATTGTTTTTCAGCGCAGATGGAGAGCTTGTTGATTATAACGTGGGTGCAATGAGCGAGCAGGAGCTTATTGAAAAAATAGGCAAGATAAAATAAAAAAAGGAGCTTTGCAGCTCCTTTCAGACTGTCGAAAAAGGCGCAGACAAGGCTAAGACAGCTAAAGACACGGCTTTAACTGTAAAAGCAAATGAATTTCAATTTTAAAGCTATTTAATGAGCTCCCCTGATTATTCAGGGGAGCTCACGCTTTTCGCCCCTACGACCCCGAAAAGCTTCAAACAGAGAAAGAGATAATGGGGATCTGTCTTATCGGTGAGATTAAATTCGTGTAAACGCCAATGACAGAGTACAATCTCTGTCATTTTGGATGAGATGGCTGACCAAATAAGTCTGAAAGAGTACGTTGACCGTTTGCGGGCAGCAAGAATACAAAGGCATAAGTAAAACCCCTTTAGGGGTAGCCGGAGAAAGGAATGCGGTCGGCAAACCATTCGGCGCACCTTTAGGGGTTTCGTCTTTAATTGGCCCTCATAGGGCTGAGCAAGCCACCGGCTTAGCCGGAGGTCATAGCTTTGTTATATTGCTTCGCCCTTTGCATTGAAGAGAGGCAGAGGCTCAAGATAGATAAGGTCGTCTCTCTTTGTTGCATCGCCCTCGGCAAGAATTGCCATCTTGCCAACGATGTTGCCGCCTGCAGCCTTAACAAGCTCTTCGATCGCACGGAGAGATTCTCCCGTTGAGATAACGTCGTCAACGATGAGAATACGCTTGCCCTTCATAAGCTCGGCGTCGGCACGGTCAAGGTAAAGCTTTTGCTCGCCCTCTGTTGTGATGGAGCGAACGGTAACCTCAAAAACGCCCGTCATATAAAGCTTTGGCTTTTTTCTTGCAAGAAAATACTTCTGATTTCCGTTGAGGCGGGCCATTTCATGCGCAAGGGGAATGCCCTTGGACTCGGCTGTGATTATATAGTCGTATTCGGGAGCCCTTTTCAGAAGCTCGCCGGCAGCCGCCGTGCAAAGCTCCGGGTCTCCGAAAATTACGAATGCGCCGATATAAAGCTCTTCATTGAGGGGACAGAGAGGCAGATGCCTCTCCAGTCCCGCAATAGTCATTTTATGATCCATTTTCTGCCTTTCACTCTTTAAAGAGCAATGCCTCCCTTAATAGTGATGCCCTGTGCCTCAAGCTGACCTGCGATGCCGTTGACTACCTCAAGAACCTCATCCTTTGTAAGAGTTCTTTCGGGATGAGAGAAGAGGAGACGGATGGTAATAGACTTTCCGTTCTCGTCTGTATACGTATCAACCAGAGAGACCTTCTTGATGAGAGAGCAATTTGCATCCTCGATGGCTCTTGCAATGGGGGCAAAGGTCTCGGAAACGAAGGAGAGGTCGATCTCGATCTCGGGGAACTTGGAGGGAGCGGAGTAGCTGATGCTTGCGTTTGCGATAGAAGCAAATGCCTCAACGTCGATCTCGGCGTAAACGATGTTAGCCTTCTTATCGATCTTCTTGGATACCTGAGCGTTTACGATGCCAATTTCACCAAGCAGAACTCCGTTGCAATAGATGCTGTTGAGGTTCTTCGGATGCTGGTAGGAGTGAGCGGCCTCGGCCTTGGCAAAGGTAAGGCTACGGTGCTTCAGCTCATCTGTGATGATGGCAAGAATATCGCGAAGCTCAAAATAAAGCTTTTCCATATCCTTGGTCTTTGAGAAGAGGGTAATGCAAAGCTTCTTATGCTCATCGCAAAGGCCGTTTTCCTTGTAGCCGTTAACGACCTTGCCGATCTCGAACACGCCGAACTCGGAAGCATAGGAGGTGTTGTACTTGACCTGGCAAAGCTGGGTGGGAACGATGGACTTGCGGATAGTTTTGATGTTGGGGTTTGTTGCGTTAACAAGCTCAACGTTCTTCTCTATCTCAATACCGAGAGCCTTGTACTCGTCGTGGTAAGCCCATACGTATGAGTGAAGCTCGTGGAGGGAGAAGCGCTTAACGAGCATATCCTTGATCCTGTTTTCATCAGTCTTTTCAGTAGCGGGACGAACAGGGTAAATGGGAGCCTTTGCGGTGTGAACGTCAAAGTTATCGTAGCCGTAGATACGTGTGATCTCCTCAATAAGGTCAGCCTTGATGGTAACGTCCTTTGTAGCTCTCCATGAGGGGACCTTTACGCTGAAGGTGTCATCGCAAAGCTCAACGCCGAAGCCGAGAGCTCTGAGAGTGTTTACGACAGTATCGTTTGAGATCTCAATGCCTGTGTACTTGTTAACGAAGGCCTTGTCAAAGGAAAGAGCCACATCGTTATACTTATATGCATACTCGTCGGTGAGGGCGGAAACCACCTTTGCCTCAGAGTCGTTATCGAGAAGGAGCTTAACAAATCTTGCAACTGCAACAGTCGTCATCTCAGGGTCAAGGCTCTTCTCATATCTCTGAGAAGCGTCTGTTCTGTGGGAGAGACGAACTGTAGACTTGCGGATAGAGGCTGCATCAAAGGTTGCAGATTCAAGAGTAAGTGTGGAGGTATCCTCAACGATCTCAGAGTCAAGGCCGCCCATGATACCTGCGATTGCAACGGGAGTGTCGCCGTTGCAGATCATAAGAGTGTTCTCGTCTATGTTTCTTTCAACGCCGTCGAGAGTTGTGAAGGTGAAGGGCTCTGCGAATCTCTTAACTCTGATCTGCTCAACCTTTCTTGCATCAAATGCGTGCATGGGCTGGCCCATTTCAAGCATAATGTAGTTTGTGATATCTGCAAGGAAGTTAAGGGCACGCATACCGCAGTAGTAAAGGCGAATGCGCATATTAACAGGGCTTACGTGGCGGCGGATATTCTCAAACTTGATGGAGGAATATCTGTAGCAAAGGGGATCCTCGATCTTAAGGTCAACCTTTTCGAGGCCGTCGTATACTGAAAGGTCTGCAGTATCGAGGGGCTTCAGCTCTCTGCCTGCAATTGCCGCAAACTCACGTGCGATACCGTAGTGACCCCAAAGGTCGGGGCGGTTTGTGAGAGACTTGTTGTCTACCTCGAAAACGATATCGTCAATATCGAAAACTGTTTTCAGGTCTGTACCAACGGGAATGCAGTCGCAAAGGTCCATAATTCCGTCGTTGGAATCGCTGATGCCAAGCTCACGCTCGGAGCAGCACATACCGTTGGAGGTGTAGCCTGCAAGCTTTCTGGGTGCAATCGTGATCTCGCCGATCTGAGCACCAAGCTTTGCAAAAGCAGTTTTCATACCAACTCTTACGTTTGGTGCGCCGCAAACAACGTCAACGGGCTCACCCTCGCCAATGTCAACCTTCAGAAGGTGAAGCTTCTTTGATTCGGGATGATCCTCAACGCTTACGATCTGAGCACATACGATGCCGGAGATATCGCTGCCCTTGAAGAATATATCGTTTTCCACCTCAGCTGTGGAAAGAGAGAACTTGTTAATAAGCTCAAGCTTGTCAAGACCGGAGAAATCAACATAATCGCCGATCCAATTCATTGAAATAAACATTATATGATAACTCCTTTCTTAGTTGTCGTCTGTAAACTGGTCAAGAACCTTAAGGCTGCCGGAGTTCAGGTCACGGATATCGCGAACGCCGTACTTCATCATAGCAAGACGGGTGAGGCCGAGGCCGAAGGCGAAGCCTGTGTACTCCTCGGGGTCAATACCGCCGGCCTTAAGCACCTCGGGATGGATCATACCGCAGGGGCAAAGCTCAAGCCAGCCGGAGTGCTTGCAGGAGGGGCATCCCTCACCGCCGCAGATAAGGCAGGAGATATCAAGCTCAAAGCCGGGCTCCACGAAGGGGAAGAAGC
>JAFQNM010000277.1 GCA_017395885.1 Clostridia bacterium
GCCCTTTCAAGTCCTGTCGTACCTTTGTACGCTTACAGGAACCCCCAAAAGCTCGCAAGCTCACTTTCGGGGAACCCCTCCGACGGACTTGAAATGACGAAATCTGCATCCTTCTCGACAGCCTGAGGCAGCTTGTCGATATCTTTATCGACAAGCTGAACCACCGGCAAAGCCGGTGGTTTTGACTATTGATCGCTGAGAAAGCGCTGTATTTTTGAAAGATGCCGTTCTCCCTCCTTGCGGCCAAGGTCGTAAACGAGGCGAAGCACCTGTGGGTCCTTCTCCAGCCGCTTTATGGGAAGCACTTCGGGCGGTCTGATAACAAGGGCTGAGCCCTCCTTTTCCCTCTTTGCTATATAATCAAGGGTCTCGTTATAGACCAGATGGCGGCGGGCCATTGCCTCGGCCACCTTTGGATATTTGGGCAGGCACAGCCTGCAGAGGCGGTGAGAGGAGCTTTTTTCTTTTCTGAAGCCCTCAGGCTGGGTCAGAATGACCACGTTTTTTTCATAGCCCTTGCTCTCAAAGAATCGGATAGGCACCGAATCTGCTATTCCTCCGTCCAGAAGCATTCTGCCCCCAACCGCCACAGGGCGGGATACCATAGGGAGTGAGGCTGAGGCTCTGAAGTGGAGAAGGTCGTCTCCCATTCCGTCATAGCACTTGTGGTAAACCGTTTCTCCCGTTTCGCAGTCGAAGGAGACCGTATAAAACTCCATAGGGTTTTCGGTAAAGGTCTTCGTATCGAAAATATCCAGCTCGAAGGGGATACGGTGATAGCAGAAATCCGCACCGAAAAGGTCTCCCGTTTTTATAAGGTTACGAAGGCTGCAGAAGCGCTTGTCGCCTGCGTATTTTATGTTATATCTGGCCGCACGGCCTATCTGGCGGGATTTATAGTTGCAGCCGAAGGCGGCACCGGCGGAAACGCCTACCGCACCGTGGAATTCCACTCCGTTTTCCATCATAACGTCGCAAACTCCGCAGGTGAAGAGGCCTCTCATCGCTCCGCCCTCCAGGATAAGTCCTTTTTTCATGCTTGCTTTTATTTTTTCATTATAAGCTTAAGAAGCTTTATCTGCTTTCTGACAGCCAGCTCGCAGAAGACCTTTACCTTTATGCCGCTTGCTTTATAATACTTGTTCTTTCGCCAGCCGGGGAAATCCTTTTTCATTATGCCGGCGATCCTTTTAATATCCTCAACTCCCTCGGGATAATCAAGATATCTGAGGGTTGAGAGGTGGAGGAGATGCTCTATATAGAGGTATTCAAGCTCCTCCTTATATTTTGTGTTTTCAAAGGCCTTTTTCAGAGAATCGAGCACGAAATAGATGCTGGCCAGCTTTTTGTTATAGGTCTTCTGGCGCATCGTTGAGCCCTCGTGGATGATATAGTGGTAGAAGGCATCGGGCATATAGCCGATCTTCTGTGTATAGAGCACGAGGCGGGGGATGAGCTCAAAATCCTCGTAGATATAGTTTTCCAGAAATCTGAGGCCGTTATCCTGCAGAACGTTTCTTCTGATGACCTTTGTGCAGGGGGAGGACTCATAGATAACGTATTTGATATCTATGGGCAGCTCCTTTTGCAGAACTCTGTCGCAGTATATGGGCTCTCTGCCGTCCTGCTCTACCCAGTAGTTGAAGCAAACGATATCAAGTCCGTTCTCCATAGCAAAGCTGTATGTCTTTTCGCAGGTGGTGGTTTCAACGTAGTCGTCGCTGTCCACGAAGAAGAGAAATTCGCCCCGGGCGTTGTCAATACCAAGGTTTCTGGCAGAGGACTGGCCACGGTTTTCCTGAGCGAAGCTCTTTATAAGATGGGGGTATCTTTTTTCGTAGTCGTCGATGATAGCCTGAGAGTTATCGGGGCTTCCGTCGTTAACGATTATGATCTCAATATCCTGCAGGGTCTGGCCAACGAGGGTATCGAGGCACTTGGGCAGATCCTTTTCGCAATTATAAACTGGAACGATAATACTGAATTTCGGCATAGCTCAAGGCTCCTTTCAAAGTCCTGCTTTTTCAATAATGAAGTCTGTCACACGGGCAGAGCTGTTTCCGTCGCCGTTGAAGTTCACCCGCCTGCAAATGGTGCGGCGAGCATCTCTCAGTCGGTCCTCTCCTGCAGAAACGGCAGAAACGAAGGTGCACAGCTCGGCAAGGGTATATACCTTTTCGCCTCCCTCAAGAAGCTCCTCGGTTCCCTCGGCAAAGCCGGGGACCTTTTTGTATTCCTCATAATCCTCCCAAACAAGGGCGATAGGCTTGTCGCAAAGGGTAAAATCGTAGTAGATCGAGGAATAGTCGGTAATAAGAGCATCGCAGCTGCCCACAAACTCGTAGGAGGAGATGCTGTTCTCTTTAAAGAAGGAATCGTCTATAAACCTGATGTTGGAGAGGCCCATATCCTTCACGTAGCTGACGTCCTGAGCAAAATGAGGCTTCAGCACGATAAGCGTTTCTTCTTTTTTGCAAAGGTCGTTAAGGATCTTAGCAGATTCGGGGTCGTGGATAATGGGGAGCGAGCTGCCCTTTGAAACAACGCCGCCGTTCTGATGCTGGCGGTAGGTAGGGTACCAGACGATTATTTTTTTGAAGCTGCATTCGGGGAACATTGGATGAAGGTCACGGTTGGCACCAACAAGAGCATCGTTTCTGGGAAATCCGAGAGAGAAGATCTTTTCTTTGGGGGCGCCGAACTCTGCCTCACAGAGAAAGGCAACGTCCTCTCCTGCGGAGAGGCAGTAGTCCATTTTCTCGGGAAACTCGTTGTAGTAGCCGGAGAGGCATTTTATGGTGGTTCCGTGAGAGAGGTAGAACGAGGTCTGTCCGTCTCTCAGGCTCCAGAGCCAGTCGTTGCAGCAGATAAAGCAGCGGGCCATATATTTTTTCAGGAGGATCCTTTTGGAGTTCTCCATTTTGATATAGCTCACGTTCTTTATTTTGGGCAGGTCTTCTGCAGGCTCCTTAGAGAGCAGCCAGAGCATTTTATATTTTTTGTTAAGTCCCCTCTTGATCATTTCGTCAAAAACGGCCTTGGAGTTATCTGAAAGGTCAGGTGCGCTTTCAAACATGATAAGTCTTTTTGTGGGGAGCTTGTTTATTATCTTTTTTGCAAGGCCTTTGATAAAGGACATTATTTTTCCGCCCTTCTGTTCAAAATATTTTTGAACATATTAATAAAATAATTGAAATTCTCGTTTTTGGTAACGATGCTTATTAGAATATAAGCTGCAGCACCGCAGATTATCTGGAGAAGGAGGAGAAGCAGCCTGTTCATGGGTATGAAATTCATTGCATAAACGGCTCCGCCCATTGCCAGCGACGTGAGAAGGTTCGGCAGAATATCCATTATCTGCATACCGTAGCGGTAGCCGATAAGCTTTCTGTTGGGATAGGTGTTTACTGCGGTTGCAATAAGGGTGTTGATAATGGAGGTCACCGCAAGCATTTCCGGCTTATCGGAAAGGAGGATAAATGCAACGATAGTAACGAGGTAGAGAGATTTTTTGATAACCTCAAGAATGAGGATGATATCGCTTCTGCCGATGGCGCGGATAGCCTGGAGGTTGCCGTTCTGAATAATGTTGAACATATAGCTGAGGCAGAAGATCTGGATATAGATGGAGGCAGGCATCCACTTGTCTGTGAGAACAACGGAAACGAAGTTATCCGAAACGGCGAGAAAGCCCACCATAAGGGGGAAGATGAGATAGGAGGAGACTCTCATAAACCGTCTCGTATAGCGGAGAACTGCCTCAGTGTCGTCCTGCAGCTTTGATATAACGGGGAAAAGAACAGCCGAGAAGGTATCGCTGATGGTGTTGGAGATAAGGGTGGGAAAGCTTTTTCCCTTGGTGTAGTATGAAAGGTCGGCGCCTGAGAAGCGGATTCCGATAATGAGGGGGTTGATCTCCTCATAAATAACGCTGATAAGGGAGGAAACGAGTATTTTCCAGCTGTAGCCAAACAGGCCCTTCAGACGCTTCCAGGAAAATGCCAGAACGAATCTAATCTTGGTTGTGAGAAAGAGAATAAGGGTGTCTATGCAGGTGTTGGTCATCTGCTGAGCCACCAGCGCCCAGGGGCCGAAGCCCATAAGGGCCAGAGCTATTCCCACAAAGGCGGAGATAACGGTGCCTATAATGGTGGAATAGAAGAATTTTTTAAACTGGAGAGTGCTCGAAACGTAAGCACAGAGAACGCTTTTAACGGCGTTGACGATAAGGGTGAGGCCCATTATCCTGATAACGGCAACGAGAATGGGAGCGCTGTAAAGGTCAGCAATAAGGGGGGCCGTGAAAAACAGGATGGAATAAAGGATGAGAGAAACGCCAATGCTCACGTAGAGAACCGTTGAGTAGTCCTTAACGTCCGTTTCCTTTTTTTGAATAAGGGCAGTGTTGAAGCCGGAGGAAATGAAAACGTTGGCAAAGGTAAAGAATATGGTAACAATGCTGATAACACTGTAATCATCGGGGGAGAGAAGCCTTGCCAGAACGATGGCAACAATTGTGGAAACGAGCTGGGCACCTATGCGCTCTGCGAATTTCCATATCATGCCGGAGAGCGTGCTTTTCTGCAAAGAGCCGCCGTTTTCCATGGTATCACCTTCTTTTCATACTATATCATCTCATTATACTACAGATATTATGAAAAGTCAAACGCAATGAGAAAAAGCGGGAGGCCTTGGAGGTAGGCAAAAATAAGAACTATTCGCTGCAAAATTGCAGCGAATAGTTCTTCAGACTGTCGAAGAAGGCGCAGACCGCAAATATATGTAAAACAAAGACAGCCGGATCGAAACTTTAACTGTAAACGGCAAAAGCAACAAATAATTAAAGTCACATTAAAGAAATCCCCTGAATAATCGGGGGATTTCAAGCTTTTCGCCCTTTCAAGTCCTGTCGTACCTTTGTACGCTTACAGGAACCCCCAAAAGCTCGCAAGCTCACTTTCGGGGAACCCCTCCGACGGACTTGAAATGACGAAATCTGCATCCTTCTCGACAGCC
>JAFQNM010000278.1 GCA_017395885.1 Clostridia bacterium
GTCAGCGCAAAGGTGGCATCCGTAGCGGTGCTGTTTATCTGCCTTTGCACAGGCCTTGTTGTGACCCTTGCGATGATGGTTCACGGAGAGGCCAAGGAGGTCAGTACATCAGACTGCGTTCTGGGCGCAAGGAGGCACATAATCTCCGAGGAGGAGAAGGAGTCGTACAGCGGCGAAGGCCGGGGCAGCGATCTTCCCGAGGATATGTATACGGTCACCTTTGATTTCTATTCAAAGGATGACTACAGCTGTGTCAGCAAGGAGAGAAGCGTTGGCGAGCTTATGGAGCTGCTTGGAATATCTCTTGCCGATACGGATATAATGAGAACTGACGAGAGCTATCGCATAACGGGAGATACAGTTATCTCCATAGATGAGATAAGCTACGGTACAGATTATTCTCATTCTCAGGTTGCCTATGAAACTGAGTATTACGACGTTCAGACCATTCCTCGCGGGACTGAGAAGACCCATCGCCGCGGAGTATACGGCAAGGCTGCTGTTGAATATTCAGTTACCTATATCAACGGAGTTGAAACGGAGAGGACAGTTGTTCGTGAATATACGGAAACGTATCCTGTTTCGGCGGTCGTGTACAGAGGCGTTGGCGGCACGGTCACCATCGGCGGTGTCAGCTACAGCTACTCTCATTATATCGATTGCGATTCAACCTTCTATTACAGCGGCGGAACAACGGCCTCCGGCCTGCCTGCAGACGAGAACGTTGTTGCGGTGGACCCCAGAGTTATTCCCCTCGGCACAAAGATATATATTCCCGGCATCGGTATGAGAATTGCGGCTGATACGGGTGGCGCCATTAAGGGAAACATTGTGGATATCTGCTTCAACAGAGATAACCCCTTGGCACAGGGCTATGGCAGAAGGGGAGTTCGCGTTTATATCCTTGAATAAGCTGAAGGAAAGGTAGAATGATATGGATTTCAAAAAGCTTTCCGATTTTATGGATCATCTGACAGGCTGGCGCATTCCCGGCTGCAGCTGTGAGGTGTATCTCAAGGGCAAGCCTGTTTTCAAGTATTCCTCAGGCTATGCCGATATGGAGAATAAGATCAAGATGGACCCTGAGAATACAAGAATGTTCATGTATTCCATCTCAAAGATAGTCACCTGCGTTACAGCTATGACTCTCTGGGAGGAGGGGAAATTTGTTCTTGATGACCCTGTTTCCAAGTTTCTTCCCGAGTGGAAGGAGACATTTGTCCGCGAGAGCGACGGTGAGGGCGGCGAAAAAATAGTTCCCGCAAGCCGTGAGATCACAATGAGGGATCTCTTTGCTATGACCAGCGGACTTGATTATAATTGCGAGTCTCCTGCTCTTCTTGAGGCGAGAAAGGCGCTCTCACCCCATTGCCCCTCTGTTGAGCTTATGAGAGCCCTCGCAAAGGACCCTAAAGTATTCCATCCCGGTGACCGCTGGTGCTATGGTCTTTCTCACGACGTTATAGGTGCGGTGGTTGAGGTCATTACCGGCAAAAGGCTTGGTCAGGTGGCAAAGGAGCGTATTTTCGATCCACTGGGCCTTAAAAAGACGGCCTACGGACTTGACGAGAGATACCGCTCCGAAATGGCTGTACAGTATGCATACAGCGATGAAAAAGGCTGCATAGAGCGTCCCGATTATCAGGATAACTGGGCTATTTTTGGAGATATGTATGACTCCGGCGGTGCAGGCGTTGTTTCCACCGTCAGCGAAATGGCGTATTTTATGAGCGTGCTCAGTATGGGTGGAGCTGTTCCCGGCGGCACGAGAATAATAGGCAGAAAAACGCTTGAGCTTATGAGCCTGCCTATGCTGACAGAGGCTCAGGAGGCCACTATGGACTGGTCTCATCTTCCCGGCTACAGCTACGGCCTCGGTGTTCGCACCATGAAGGATCCTGCAAAGGGCGGCTCACCCTCTCCTGTTGGAGAGTTCGGCTGGACTGGTGCTGCAGGAGCATTTGCTCTTATTGATATGGAAAACGGCCTTTCCATGTTCTATGCCCACCATATGCTGAACAACCAGGAGTGGTATACGGCCCCCAGACTGAGAAACGTGCTCTATTCCTGCATAGATTGATAACAAAGCTTTCCGATAGTGCAATGTGCATCGGAAAGCTTTTTTTGTGCCTGTGGACAGACAGCTTTTTTGAAAAATAATATTGCTAACGGAGAAAAGAAAGTATATAATATAAATGTATTTTCAGGAGAAAGTGATATGTTAAAGAGATTTCTAAGCTATTATAAGCCCCATAAGCTGATTTTCACTCTGGATATGCTGGCATCATTTACGGTGTCTATGGTGGGAATCTTTTACCCCATTGTTACCAGAAGCATGGTAAACGAGTTCACCTCGGGAGGAAGAAGCACAAAAATTATAGTCGGTGGAGGCATTCTGCTTCTTGTGCTTTACGTTATCCGATTGCTGCTCA
>JAFQNM010000279.1 GCA_017395885.1 Clostridia bacterium
GTGTATCTCACGGAATATCCTGTCAGGATCCCACTTAACTCCCTCGTTAGGAGCTCCGCTGCAGCCGTAAAGCTGCAGGATAAGGTATGCCCGTCCGTCGTAATCAATGGCCCACCAGTCGCAGGAGAAGGGCCTTGAATAGCCGAAGTCAAAGCTTCGGTAAATAACCCAGTCCCGGGGCACCTCAAACGGGGCAATAACGTGTGTGTGCCTGCGATCTTTATAGTGATCCGGGTCATCGGTAAATTCCTCAAAGAACTGACCCTCAAAGATATTCCAGTCTCCCTCAAGCCACGCCCGCTTCAGCTTTTGGGGAAGGGCCTCCAGCTTTCTGATATAATCGGGGTCGCTCTCCATAAGAGCACGGTTATCTGTAACGAGGGAGCGGATGAAAAAGTAGTCGTCCCTGTTTTCTCCGGGCTTCATTGCACGGTCGATGAACAATCGCTTCACCCAGCCGTGGCCTCTGCCTCCGGGGTTGCAGGTCAGATAGATGCGCTTTGGAAATGAGTTAACCCCGCGAACACAGGCACGAAGCCTGTCATACATTTCCTCGGTAAACTGAGTGGCCTCGTCTATAAACAGAACGTCGCATTCCGTTCCCTGAAACTTGTCCAGATCTGCAACGTTTCTGCAGTAGCGAAATGAGATGACCGAGCCGCAGAGAAAGGTCATATCCTTGGTGGATTCCCGAAAGGTGGCAATTCCCGAGCAAAGGTCCTTCATTGGAACGATGTGGTTCTGCCGAAGCTCGGGGTATGTTTTTCGGATAAGCATTATCCTGATGCCGGGATAATTTAGGCAAAGAAGAATTGCCTTTAGCCTGACGGCAAAGCTTTTTCCACCGCCTCTTGCACCGCCAAAGGCGATATAGCGGTGCCTGTCCTCAAGAAACTCCCGCTGCCTGGCAGATGGTGCGGGAAGTGAAAGGGTGCTTATTGAGCCCATTTCTGAGCCTCGTCCTCAAAGAGCACGGTGAGAGAGCCTTTGTCCTCATCCTGATCCTTAGGGGGATCAAGAGCCGAAATGAGTGCAGAAAGCTCCTTGGCAGCTCCCGTCAGCTCCTTGAGCTGCTTGATGTCGCATTCCTCGCCGCTGTCAATGTCGCCCTTCATTGAAGTGGCAATGCTGTCGATAATAGAGGCGAGAGTGTTCACGGTTTTTGAAAGCTTTTTGTGCTCCCGCCTCAGCTTTGCGGATTTTTTGACGTTAGTCAATCTATCCCTCCTTTCTGACACACATATGATACAGCTCAAGGTTTATCATTTCTCCCCGTTTTTGAATAGGATGATATGGGAGAAAGATTACGAGCGCTTGGGCAAAGCTTGAAAAGCAGCATAAAGAAAGGAAGAATAAATATGTGTATAGCAACAATGAAAACGGTAACGGCAGCACACCGGGCTCAAAGGGCGCTGGCGGCAGGGGGCATAGAGGCTCAGGTGGTCAGCCTTGATTCAACCCTGACCAGGCACGGATGTGCATACGGTATAAGCTACCCATGCAAAATGGGCAGAGAAGCTGAAAGAATAATGGCCCGCAGCAGGATTGGCTATGGCCAAATAATAGGCGGATAAAATGCTTTTGAATTATCTGGATAATGCTGCAACCACTTTCCCGAAGCCTGCAGGGGTCAGCCGAGAGATGGCGAGATGCATTGAGGAGTATTGCGGAAATCCCGGAAGAGGAAGCCACAGAATGGCCTTGAAGGCCTCAGAAAAGCTGTATGAGGCAAGAGAGCTGTGTGCAAGGCTCTTTTTCTGCCCCGATCCGGAAGGTGTCACCTTTACTTTGAACGCCACCTATGCCTTGAATATGGCTGTTTTCGGCCTTGTGGGAGAGGGAGATCACGTTCTCATATCAGACCTTGAGCATAACAGCACGCTCAGATGCGTTGAGCATCTGAAAAGGACAAAAAACGTAGCCTTCAGCGTTTTCTCAACTGAGGGGAACGTGCAGGAGAGCATAGAAGCAGGCCTCAGGAACAACACAAAGGCTCTGATATGCACCCACGCTTCCAATATAACAAACAGGGTGCTGCCTCTTGAGAAGATAGGTAAGCTTTTGAAAAAAAGAGGAGTGCTGTTTATAGTAGATGCCTCCCAAAGTGCAGGCTCTCATAAAATAGATATGGAGCAGATGGAAATAGATGCCCTGTGCCTTCCCGGTCATAAGGGACTGCTTGGCCCACAGGGAATAGGAATCGCCGTATTTTCGCCTTCGGTAAAGCCTCAGCCTCTTGTCCATGGGGGAAGCGGCTCTCATTCAAGGCTGCCCTCAATGCCGGATCACCTGCCGGACAGAATGGAAGCGGGAACGCTTCCTACCCCGGCAGCCGCAGGCCTTTGTGAGGGTATAAGATATGTTCTTGAGCAGGGCGAGGAAGGAATACTCAGAAGAGAGACAGAGCTGATGAGGAGGATGTCCGGCGAGTTTGAAAACGACCGCAGAATATTCACCTATAGCAGCGGAGATGGGCCTATATGGCTTTTCAATATAAAAGGAGTGCCCTCTCAAAAAACTGCCCGAATGCTTGATTCTCTGGGAGTTTGTGTCCGCCCCGGGCTTCATTGTGCTCCGCTGGCTCACAGAACGCTTACCACCCCGGAGGACGGGGCGGTAAGAGTAAGCACGGGACCGCTCACCTGCCGCTGGCAGGCAGAGCATTTTTGTAAGGCGCTCAAAAGAGTGGCAGACGAGACCTGCCGCGGTTGACGTTGACTTTTGAGCCTCTGTCGTGTATAATCATAGTACGGCTAAGGCCGAATATGCAGTGTAGCATGGCAGAGGAGATTTCCATGGCTTTTGTTGATCTGAAGTTTTACAGTAACGTTCTCGGAATGCAAACAGAGGTGGCAGTAGTGCTGCCGCAGGGGGCAAACACAGGTGAGATAGGCGTGGAGGCCAATACTCGCCCCGGCCCATATAAATGCCTTTATCTGCTTCACGGTCTCAGCGATGACCATACCATATGGATGAGAAGGACCTCTATTGAGAGGTATGCTGCAGCATACGGCATTTGTGTGGTGATGCCCAGAGCAGATAAAAGCTTTTATACGAATATGAAATACGGTATGGACTACTATACCCATA
>JAFQNM010000030.1 GCA_017395885.1 Clostridia bacterium
GTCCTCATAAATGGAGTCGAAGCATATAAGAACTCCCACAGGGCCGTTTTCTGTTTCTATAATTTCAGTGCCCACTCCCGGCGAGAGGGGATCCGAAATGGCAGACATCTCAGCAAGCGGAGGGAATACAGTCTCAATAAAGTCCTCCAATGGGGTGTATTCTCCAAAGGGAACGAGATGGCGCTTTTTGTAAACGGAGGTGCCGAGGGTTCCGTCAGGAGAAAGGAGACGTGCCGTGTTGTAAAGATTGCCATCGTCGTTTTCAAAGGACGTAACGATTATCTCAGTGCCTGCCTTTTCTGCAAGGGAGCGGTAATACTCCTCCATGCGGTAGTTCATTCTCAGGTTGTAGGGTATGGCGGTCTCAGGCCAAAGGATAAGGCTGCAGCCGTCCTCTGCCGCAGAAAGGGTAAGCTTTTTGTAAACGTCCATTGTGTGGCCTTCCTTGTCCAGCCATTTTTCCTCATAGCGAATGTTTCCCTGAGTGGCACCGACGGTGACCCATTGAGCGGATTGGGATGAGGGGGCGGGGATGGCAAGAACGATTGAGCCGTAAATGAAGTTTGCCAGAAAGATACTAAGTGCAGCTCCCGTACAGATAAGAGCTTTTCGGTAAGCCTTGTTGAGAATGTCACGGGCCGCAAATGCCAGAAGCGAGGCAAAGAATACCATTATAAAGGTGATAAAGTAGCTGCCGAAAAGAGCTGCCGATTGTATGTTTGCAAGGCAAGCGATCTGGCCAACGGCAAAGCGCCCCCAGGGAACACCTGCCCAAGTCAGAGTATGGCTGTATTCCGCAAGCACAAACAGCGCTGCTGCCAGAGCGGAGAAGAGGAATGGATGGGAAAGAACAGAGCTCCTTCTTCTCATAAGGCAGATAATAACGAAGGCAAGAGAGGAAACAACAGCCTGCAGAAGCGGTATGCCGCAGGTTGCAAGAATGACGGTAATAAGAGCGGCACCCTTGTCAAAGCCAAGAAAATCAAGAGGATAAAGCTCTGAGAACCAATAAAAAACAACTGCACCGAAGAACCAGAAAAAGCTCATACCGCGACCGTATGCGCCGGCGTATGAGTCTTTTTTCGGTATCAGGTACAGCTCAGAATAAATAACGGGCGCGGGTGCTACCCAGCCAACAAACCAAAGAGAGGGAAGGGTGAGTGGCAGAGCAGTGAGCGCACCGCAAAGGGCATAGAGAAAAAAGCGCAGCAGCGCCTTTGGAAAGTTACTTGCTTTTTTCTCTTTTTTTATCATAATGACCTCAGAAAAGCTTGAGAAACGGAATGTTCTTTTTGTCGGAGAGGAATATCTTACCGTCCAGGTAAGAGAGAGGGCCCTCCTTGACGTTGAAGGAGAGACGGTAGGAGTAAAGGGCCTGATATTTATAGCCGAGAGAGCGGTCATCCTTATTGTGGCCGTACTTGCCCTCACCAAGGAGCGGATGTCCGATGGAGGAAAAATGAGCTCTTATCTGGTGAGTGCGTCCTGTTTCAAGGTGCACCTCAAGGAGAGAAAGATCGTTTTCCTTAGAATAGCTCTCGGTTTTGTAGGAGGTAATGATCTCCTTAGCACCCTGACGTGGGGAGGAGTAAACGGTAACGGTTTTCGTTTTGGAGTTTTTGAAAAGATAGCCGCCAAGGGTGGCAGATGCGGGAGAGGGCCTGCCGTGAACGGCGCAAAGATACCGCTTGTCAACACATCCTTCACGTATGAGCCTGTTCATTTCGCGGAGAGCCTCGGCATTTTTTGCCGCAATAACAAGACCGCCGGTGTTTCTGTCAAGGCGATTTGCAAGAGCAGGTGCAAATGAGAACTCATCGTTTGGGTCGAATTCTCCCTTTTTAAAAAGATATGCACGGATGAGAAAAATAAGCGTGTCCCTCTCGGGAATGGCAGCGGCACCGTTTTCGCCCTTATCACCCGAGTGAGAGAGCATTCCGGGGCGCTTGTCGCAGATGAGGATGTTTTCGTCCTCATAAACTATAGATGGAGTGGCCTTGACCTTGTCGTATTCAGAGGTATCGGCCTCAGCCTTGGAGAACTCATCAGGTATGTAAAGCTCAATAACGTCGCCCTCAGCAAGCATCTGATTTTCCTTTGCCCGCTTGCCGTTGACCTTTATTCTCTTTTTTCTTATGAATTTGTAAAGTAGGGACATGGGGATGCCCTTGAGAGACTTTAAGAGAAACTTGTCAAGCCGCTGTCCGGCATCGTTTTTGTTAAGAATAAATTTCTGCATTATTTTGTACCGAAAAGCCTGTCACCGGCATCGCCGAGGCCGGGAACGATGTATTTGTGCTCGTTGAGGCGTTCGTCCATAGCGGCGATGAAGATGTCAACGTCGGGATGATCGCTCAAAACCTTTTCAGCCCCCTCGGGAGCACCGACCAGGCACATAAGGCGAATGCTTTTGCAACCGCGTTTCTTGAGGAGAGCGATGGCATCTGAGGCGCTGCCGCCGGTAGCGAGCATAGGGTCAACGAGGATAACTGTGCGGTCGTCAATATCCTCGGGAAGCTTGCAGTAATATTCAACAGGGAGGTGTGTTTTTTTGTCACGGTAGAGACCTATATGGCCCACCTTGGCAACGGGAATAAGAGAGAGCAGCCCGTCCACCATGCCGAGACCTGCCCTGAGGATGGGAACAATGGCAAGCTTTCTTCCGGCGATCCTCTTGGCACACATAGGGGCAACAGGGGTCCGGATCTCAATATCCTCGAGAGGCAGATCACGTGTTATTTCATAGCCCATAAGCATAGATATCTCGTTTAGCAGGGTGCGAAAATCCTTAGATCCGGTGCTTTCCATACGCATAATGGAGAGCTTGTGGGTGATAAGAGGATGGTCGATAACGTGAAGAGCGCCCATAAAAAACCTCCGAATAAAATAATCAATACTATTATATCCCAAGCACCGTTTTATTTCAAGAGTAATAGAAAAAAAGGGAGAAAGCATCTCCCCGTGTAATATCTTTTGTTTAGCTTACAAATTTGGATTTATTTGGATGCTTGTTGCAAAGGACTTTTTTGAAAAAAGCCCTCTGCACTCCCAAAAAACTTTAAATAGGGAACCTCAATGCGGCGGCTTTTGCCTTATAGTTTTACTTTGTCCGGATTGAAGCTCTTTGGGGCCTTTTGTTTCAAGAAAAGAACAGAATCCTTTCACCGATAAATCCAAATTTGAAGCATATTACCGAAAGTGGTAGTTTTTTATTCCTCAAGCTGGCGGCCGAAAAAGCCTGCGGCGGTCTGAATGAGCTTTGCTTCAAGACCTGCCTGAAGGGAAGGGGAATCGGCCGTTTTAACGGAGGCAACGCAGCCTGTTATGTCACCGCCGGATATAATAGGCATAGCGCAGCTCACGCAGTGCTGACCGCCCTCAACGACGGATATCTCCTCACTGCCGTTGGAGGTAAAGAGGGCGCGCCCCTCAATGATCTCCTCAAGCTCACGTGAAAGCTTTCTGTCGCTGTATTCACGCTTTGGAAGTCCCGCGGATGCGATAACGGCATCTCTGTCGCAGATAACTACTGCGATGCCGCAGGTCTTGTAAAGTGTTTCGGCATACTGAGCTGCAAACTGGGATAATTCTCCGATGGGAGAATACTTTTTGAAGATTACCTCCCCGTCACGGTCCGTGTAGATTTCCAGAGGGTCTCCCTCACGGATACGCATAGTTCTTCTTATTTCCTTGGGGATAACCACCCTTCCCAAATCGTCGATTCTTCTCACAATTCCTGTTGCTTTCATATATAAATCTCCTTTACAAATTACAAACACATCGTAGGGGCGGATTCCATATCCGCCCGTTTTGGATTTGCGGATATTTGCGGGCGGATATAGAATCCGCCCCTACACAAAATTTCAAATTGTGATGTTAGTATTTGTGATTTA
>JAFQNM010000280.1 GCA_017395885.1 Clostridia bacterium
GTCCGCAAACACCATTATACAGGATTTTTCCTTTGTGTCACTCCTTTTTTATTCTGTTGCACTTACATTGTAAATTCAAGGTAAAAAGGCCCCCTACGACCCCCGAACAACTTCAAAAAGGAGATAATAATCCGGCTTGTCGGTAAGGGGTGGTCACTCCTTTGAACAAAGGCCCCGTGAGGGGCTTTTGTTGGTTTAGATAAAGGGAGAAAACTCCCTTTATCTAAACCAGTTTAAAGTTTTTTGCGGAGCTTTTTTTCAAAAAAGCGACCGTCTCCCCTCCCCGTTAAACCGGAATTTGAATATCCGTTTTCGGAGAGGGGAGGTCTTTGGGCCTTTAACGGTGAATTTATAGCAATAAATTTGAAAATACTGTTGAAAGCGGCCCTGGTTTGTGCTATACTGTTTTCTACCAAATTGCACAAGCTTTACGCTTAGTTTTTTCTTTACATCGGGTATTTTTCCCGAAGAAAGTCAAGGTATTTAATGAATATCGCCATTGCTGGCTGCGGCAAGATCGGCAGAACAATTATCGGCATACTCACCGCCGAGGGCCACAGCGTTACGGCTATTGACATCAACTCCAAGGCATTGGAGGCCGTTTCCAATGTCTTTGACATTATCACTGTTGAGGGTAATGCCGCCGACACCGATGCTCTCATTGAGGCCGGAGTAGAAAAGGCTGACCTCTTTATCGCTATCACCGGCAGAGACGAGATCAATATGCTCGCCTGCTTTATTGCTAAAAAAATGGGTGCCTCCAACACTGTGGCACGAATCAGAAATCCTGAATATAACGACCAGAGCCTGGGCTTTTTGCGCCAGTATCTGGAGCTGGATATGGCTATCAACCCCGAGCTTCTTGCTGCAAGAGAGCTTTACCATATGCTGAAGCTCCCCTCAGCCGTGAACGTTGAGGCCTTCTCCCGCAGAAACTTTGAGATCGCAGAATTCCGCCTCAAGGAGGCAAGTCCCCTCAACGGGCTTCGCCTTATGGATATGCGTAAAAAATTCCCCGGCCAGTACCTGGTCGGCATTGTCAAGAGAGGCGAGAGTGTCTTTATTCCCGACGGTAATTTCGTTCTCCAGGCAAACGACAAGATCGGTATTACTGCCGCTCCCGCTGAGCTGCTCAAGCTGCTCAAGAGCCTGAACGAAACTCAGAAGCAGGCCAGAAACGTTATGATCGTAGGCGCAGGCAGAACTACCTACTACCTTGCCAAAATGCTCCTCTCCGGAAGCACCAAGGTAACCGTTATCGAAAGAGACCTTGACCGCTGCCACGAGTTCAGCGAGGCTATCAGCGGGGCTACGGTCATCTGCGGAGACGGCGCAGACCTTGATCTGCTCCTTGAGGCAGGCCTTGAAAACACCGATGCCTTCGTGACCCTGACCGGTATGGATGAGGAAAATATCCTTCTCGCCTACTCCGCCTCCACCAAGGAGGTGCCCAAGGTGGTTGCAAAGGTCAACCGTGATGAGTTTGAGCCCGTTGCCGAAAAAATGGGCCTCGATACCCTTATTTCCCCCAGAAAAACTGTTGCAGGCATGTTTGCCGGCTACGCAAGAGCGCTGAAAAACTCTCTCGGCAGCAAGATCGAGACCCTTTACAAGCTTATGAACGGCGCAGCAGAGGCACTTGAGTTTGAAGCTTCAGAGGATTCCCGCTACGTTCGTACCCCTCTTAAAAACCTGAAGCTCAGACAGAACATTCTTGTTGCAGGTATTATCCGCGGCAGAAAGGCCCTCATCCCTATGGGTGATGACTACATCGTGCCCGGAGACAAGGTCATCATTCTCACCGCAGGCAAGCGCCTCAGCGATCTTGCGGATATTATCAAGTGATCCTATGAATCGAAAAAAAGTTTTTTTCACCCTGGGGCAGCTTTTGCTCCTTGAGGCAGCTCTTTTCATCCTCCCCGCCGTTGTGGCCATTATCTATAAAGAGACTGCCCTTTGGCATTTTCTCATATCTGCAGGCGTTGCCGCTGCCCTCGGCGGCACCCTTATGCTCGTTTGCAGAAAGAGAAGCAACGTTATCTATGCCCGGGAGGGTTTTGCCATCGTTGCGCTGACCTGGCTTGCACTTTCTGCCGTTGGCGCTCTCCCCTTCTTCCTCAGCCGTGAGATCCCCTCCTATATAGATGCGTTCTTCGAAACGGTCAGCGGTTTTACCACCACAGGCGCCTCCATCCTTAACGACATTGAGGCCCTGAGCAAAAGCATTCTCTTTTGGCGAAGCTTTACTCACTGGATCGGAGGCATGGGCGTTCTCGTCTTTATCATGGCCATTATCCCCAGCGTTTCCGACCGCTCCATTCACATTATCCGTGCAGAGGTGCCCGGCCCCATAGTAGGCAAGCTTGTTCCCCGTGCAAAGGATACGGCAAGAGTTCTTTACCTTATATATATAGTTCTCACCGCCGTTATGACCATTATGCTCCTCTTTGGCGGTATGGACCTTTTTGAAAGCCTTGTTCATGCCTTCGGAACCGCAGGCACAGGCGGCTTTGGCGTTAAGGCAGACAGCATCAGCAGTTATTCTCCCTACTGCCAGTGGGTCATCACCGTATTTATGATCGCTTTCGGTCTGAATTTTAACCTGTATTATCTCCTTTTGCTGAAAAAGTTCAAGTCCGTTCTTAAAAATCTTGAGCTTTGGGTATATCTTGGAATCGTTGCAGTCTCCATTTGCGCCATCTCCGTTAATATCTACTCCATCTACGGAAACGTGGCAGAAACGGTTCGTCACTCCTCCTTCCAGGTTGCATCCATCGTCAGCACGTCCGGCTTTGCAACGGCAGATTTTAACCTCTGGCCCGGATTCTCAAAGGCCATTCTTCTGATACTTATGTTTTTAGGCAGCTGCGCAGGCAGCACCGCAGGCGGCCTTAAGATCTCCAGGATCCTGCTCCTTTTGAAGATGGGCAGAAACGAGCTGCGTCACCTCCTTTCCCCCAAGAGGATCAACTCCGTAAAAATGGACGGCAAGCAGGTGGACAGCGCAATACAGAAAAATGCGGCCAATTATTTTATCCTGTATTTTTTCTGCTTCGGAATCATTTTCCTCCTCATATCCTTTGAGCCCTTCTCAATGGAAACTAATTTTTCGGCAGTTGCAGCCTGCTTCAATAACGTAGGCCCCGGCTTTGGCGCAGTTGGCCCTGCTTCAAACTTTGCGGCATATTCTCCGTTTTCCAAAATCGTTCTCTCCTTTGCAATGCTTCTCGGAAGACTTGAGATATTCCCTATGCTGCTTTTGTTTTCCGTTGGCCTCTGGAGAAAAAAGTAATATCTCCCACCCCCTCGATGCAAGCATTGAGGGGGTATCTTCATGCCTACGTTATTGACAA
>JAFQNM010000281.1 GCA_017395885.1 Clostridia bacterium
ACTTATATGAGGTCCAATGAGGTCGATGGTGAGTATACCGTGTATTATCTTGCAAGAGGCGCTGAGATCGAGGATTATCTCACAAAGAATGTGCGTGTGCTTGCTACGGATATAACCAAGCACGAGACCACCGCTAAGGCAATGGAGCACTGCGAGGAGCTTCTCAGTCAGTGGGAAGGCGGCGAGGCAACAGAGGAGTCCTTTATCGAGCTTGTCAAAAAAGAAAGTGATGATAAGACAGCCTCTGCCACGGGAGGCCTTATCGAGGGCCTTGGAAAGAGCGATGAGAATCTTCCCGAGGGTCTGACAGACTGGCTATACGACGAGGCTACCGTGCCCGGAAGTGCTGATATATTCAAGAGCGCAGGTATATACTACGTTATATATTTTGTAGGTGACGGTGAGGTAAAATGGCGTATGGATGCCGAGGATTTCCTTATCGGAGACAATTATTCAGCAAAAAAGGAAGCAGATACCGAAAAGTATCCTGTTGAGAAGTTTGAAACTGTTATTGACTCACTTGAAGCGTAAAAATAAGAATCAGAGGCTGTTGCATTTGTTGCAACAGCCTCTTTGTTGTTGATAGCTCGATAAATTTGAGTTTGAAGGAGGGGAGACGGTCGCTTTTTAGTGCGAAAATATAGCAACTGCAACATTGAACTTTACTTTTTTTCGCACCCGCTTCGCAAGCGAAGCCAAAGAAAGAATAAATCCAACGGCGCTCCGCAAAAAACTTTAAAAAGGCTTCGCCAAGAAAGCTTTAGCGAAGCCTTTTTAGCCCTTACAGGGCTTTATTACCAAGAAACGAACGCCTTCTCTGCAAACCCAATTATAGATATTTCTTTTTTGAAGTTTTTTGGGAGTGCAGAGGACTTTTTTACAAAAAAGTCCTTTGCATTGTGTAATAGTGTCCTTCAAACTCCGATTTGTCGGGCAGATGAGATGATATACGTTTAAAATATAATGAGAAACCGATAAATAAAAAACGCCTTTAGGCGTTTTTTATTCACTATAATTCCAATCGGAGAGCACTGATTTGAAGTCTTCGAGAGTGAGAGTACTGTTAAGTCGGTCCCGTATTTCTGCACTGCCTCGGATACCCCGAATGAAGTGTGCGGCACGTCCTCGAGCCTCACGTATTCCGCGATCCTCGCCCTTAAGCTCGACTATGTGGGAAACGAGGTGTATTGCCGCCTGTATCCTGTTCTCGGTGGACATGGGCGTGAAATCCTCTCCCGAAAATGCGGCTTTTATTTCGTTAAATATCCAAGGATTGCCAAGGGCAGCTCTGCCGATCATGATACCGTCGCAGGCAGTCCTTTCCACCATTTCAACAGCGCTCCTGCCGTCGCAGATATCACCGTTTCCGATGACTGAGACCTCAGATGGAAGGGCATCACGAACACGGGCGATAATATCCATATCTATCCCGGGGTTGTAAAGCTCCTCTCGGGTACGTGCGTGTACCGCAACTGCGCTTGCGCCGCCCTTTGCACAGGCGAGGGCCACCTCCACAGCATTTTTTGAGTGCCTGTCCCAGCCTGCTCTGATCTTTACTGTGACGGGCAGATCGGTTTTGGCCTTTACGGCGCTGACGATATCGTGGCAAAGACGACTGTCCTTCATAAGTGCGCTTCCGTCTCCGGAAAGAGCGATCTTTTTGACGGGACAGCCTATATTTATATCGATGGCAACAGGCTTTTCCTCATACAGACAGCCCTCAAAGGAGCCGTCAGAGATCATTTTTGCCGCTGCCGCCATGGTGTCCGGCTCATGTCCGAAAAGCTGTATTGCCGTGGGCGTGTCGCCCTTTGGCATATATGCAAGGGTGGCAGTTTTTTTATCCTTATAGATAAGAGCCTTTGAGCTTATCATCTCGCTGATGGCGTAGTCACAGCCGCCCTCAAAGCACATAAGGCGGAAGGGGGCATCTGTAAAGCCTGCCATTGGGGCTAAGATAAGCTTAGGTACGCTGTTATTATTCATCGTCAAGCTTGAGTACTGCCATGAATGCCTCGGGAGATACCTGAACGCTGCCAAGCTGGCGCATCTTCTTCTTACCCTCCTTCTGCTTTTCAAGCAGCTTCTTCTTACGGGTAATGTCACCGCCGTAGCACTTGGCAAGAACGTCCTTGCGCATAGCCTTAACTGTCTCGCGGGCGATGATCTTGGAGCCGATGGCCGCCTGAATAGGTATCTCGAAGAGCTGGCGGGGAATGTTATCCTTCAGCTTTGCGGCGATCTTTCTGGCACGGGTGTATGCCTTGTCACGGTGAACGATGAAGGTGAGAGCATCAACTATTTCACCGTTGAGCATAAAGTCAAGCTTTACGAGATCGCTCTCAACGTAGCCCTTCATCTCGTAGTCGAGAGAGGCGTAGCCACGGCTGCGGCTCTTGAGGGCATCAAAAAAGTCGTAAATGATCTCGTTAAGAGGAAGATCGTAGTGGAGCTCAACACGGTTAGTGTCAAGATACTTCATATCTATATACTCGCCTCGTCTGTCCTGGCAAAGGTCCATAATACCGCCAACGTACTCAGTAGGGGTGATGATGGAGGCGGAAACGATAGGCTCGTATGAGGTCTCAATAGCATCGGGAGCAGGGTAGTTTGTAGGGTTATCTACACGGACTATCTCGCCGCCGTGAACCTTTACCTCATAGATAACGGAGGGTGCTGTGGTAATGATATCAAGATTAAACTCTCTCTCAAGCCTTTCCTCGATTATCTCCATGTGGAGAAGGCCAAGGAATCCGCAGCGGAAGCCAAAGCCGAGGGCGGCAGATGTTTCAGGCTCGAAAACGAGAGCTGCATCGTTTAAGCGGAGCTTTTCAAGAGCTTCCTTCGTTTCGTTGTACTTTGCGCCATCGGCAGGATAAATACCGGCATAAACCATAGGCTGAACGCTCTGGAAGCCGGGGAGAGCCTCATCGCAGGGGGTGTCTGCAAGGGTAACGGTATCACCGACACGGGTCTCGGAAACGGTTTTGATGGAGGCTGTGATATAGCCAACCTCACCTGCCTTGAGAGACTCTTGCTTGCAAAGGCCGAAGGGCTGCATTGAACCGACCTCAACAACGTCAAACTCAGCACCTGTGCTCATAAGCTTTATTCTGTCTCCGGGCTTTACGGTGCCGTCAATGAGACGGATGTAAACGACAACACCGAGATATGAGTTGTAAACGGAGTCGAAAATCAGAGCTCTGAGAGGAGCGTTCTCATCACCTTTTGGTGAGGGGATGTATTCGATAATGGCATCAAGCACGTCGCCTATATTGAGACCGGTCTTTGCAGAAACTGCAGGGCAGCCCTCAGCGGGAATGCCGATAACATCCTCGATCTCCTCACGGCATTTGTCCACCATTGCGCTGGGGAGGTCGATCTTGTTGATAACGGGAACGATCTCAAGGTCGGCGTCAACTGCAAGATATGCGTTTGCAAGGGTCTGAGCCTCGATGCCTTGAGTTGCATCAACAACAAGGAGAGCGCCCTCGCAGGCGTTGAGTGAGCGGGAGACCTCGTAGTTGAAGTCAACGTGACCGGGGGTGTCAATAAGATTCAGCTGATAGGTTTCGCCGTCGTTCGCCTTGTAGTCAAT
>JAFQNM010000282.1 GCA_017395885.1 Clostridia bacterium
AAGAAAGGCACATTCATAATTATGAATAAAAGAGAAGAAACTAAAAGCAAAAAGAGAATCGCTGCCGTCGATATAATGATAGCAATACTCCTCGTTCTCTGCATTACCGGAATCGTTATCCGTATCGCCGTGGGCGAGGGAGGATTCTTCAGCTCCGGCACAAAGGGAGATTATATCGTTTCCTACGTTATAAAGGGACAGGATGACAGCAACAGTACCCTTTTCACCGAGGGCTGCAGATTCTATCTTGAAAACGGCGAGGATTTCGGAACCCTCATTGCAGATGCAAAGCTGAACCCCGCAAAGATTTACGGCGAAAACCGTGACGGAGAGCCTGTTCTCTACCTTGCACCTGACGGAACCGTCGATCTTGAGGGCACCCTCCTTGTCAGCGGAGTTATGACCGACAGCGGCTTTCTCCTGAACTCCAACAGGTATATCGCTCCCAATATGACAGTTACCGTGGCAAGCTCAGATATTACCGTGGATCTGATCATTACCGACATTACAAAGGCTCAGTAACCCCCCCGGCGAAAGGTCGAAAAGCCAAAAGAAAGGCTGGTGTTTTTTTGAACAATCTCAGAAACTTCGGCATAGTATTTGCCGTTTCATTCATCGTTCTGGGCATTATTGCCCTATTTGCCTGCGGCTACGTTGCCGATACGGTGGCAGGTATCTTCACCGATGACGGCGACGAGCTTGAGCAAATACTTCGCCCCGACGGAGCTGATACCACAGGAATCGGCACCAACGGTGAGGATGACAGACTGACAAGAAAGCTCAATGGCGAAAGCTTTACATGGCTTGTTATCGTTTCCGATTATCGCCCTGAGGTTTTCGATAACTACTATCCCCTCTCCGGGGACGATGTTGACAGTCTTGAGGACGATTTCGGCATTCTCGGTGAGGAATACCGATACATTAAGGCAAGCAATATTGCTCTTATCCGCGCCGATGTTAAAACAAGAGAATACGTTATTATGAGCTTCCCCACCGCAACCAGAGTCTCTACTCCCTCAGGCAATATGTCCCTTGCGGACGTTTATGCCTTCAACGGAGCAGAGGTGCTTGCTCAGGAGGTGGGCAGCCTCACAGGCCTCACAGTTGACTACTACTCCGTTATCCATTCAACCGAGCTCCCCTCCCTTGCCAACACCATCGGCAGCATCGATTGCAACATTCCCGTTGACATAGCCTTCGACGGAGAAAACTACGTGAAGGCTCCCCCCGAGATACCCGTGGACAGTAATACAAATGCGGAGGAGGACGAGGAAAGCTCTGACGAAAGCACAGAGCCCGAGACCACATACGTTTCCGAGCTGGATAAGGCATCATCTGTCAAGCTTGCAAAAAAGCTCCCTGCAGCTCTCCTCTTCTACGATTCCACAGACGGTATCGATGACGAGATGCTCATTCTCCAGAGCTTTGTTAACGGTATGATGCTCAACCTCTCCGAAAAATCAGACGGAGACCTTACCTCCATCTTCACAAGCATCAGCAAGAAGCTTGTTTCCACCAACATCACAAAGGACGACGTGCTGGCTCACACCGAGGTCATCCGCGGCTACAGCTGGTTCAAGGTCCAGACCCTCACCTATCCCGGCAGATATATCACAGGCAGACAGGGAAGAGACGGCTATTATAACCCCGATATCGATGCGGCTATCAGCTTTTTTGCAAGCTACCGCTGACAATATATATATGTAAACAATCGAAAGGAATATAAAACCATGGCAAGAATGAAAAACACAGACAAGACGATGGAGAAGATCGTCGCACTTTGCAAGAACCGCGGCTTTGTTTATGCAGGCAGCGAAATATACGGAGGCCTCGCAAACTCCTGGGACTACGGCCCTCTCGGCGTTGAGTTCAAGAACAACGTAAAGAAGGCTTGGTGGAAGAAGTTCGTTCAGGAATCCAAGTATAACGTAGGCCT
>JAFQNM010000283.1 GCA_017395885.1 Clostridia bacterium
CGTCTGCAATGTACTCGCCGTATCTGCGGATAAAGCTGCCCGTTGCAACAAGACGACAGATAACCTCAAGACCATGGCCGAAAACCGTAGCAGGAAGAACCTCCATTGTAGCATCTTCTACGTTTGCGCTTACGTAGTGAGTCTTGATTCCTGCCTTTTTGAGAAGCTCAAAATAATGAACGGAGGTGATAAGGTTTGCCTTACCGATACCCTCGATTGTGAGACCTACTGCATTTTCGCCGGGATCGAACACGCCGTCCTTACCTGTGCAGTCGTCCTTGAACTTGAGCATAACGTTGCCGTTATCAAGAGAATATACGTTCTTTGTTTTACCTTCGTAAAGCTTTTTCATAAACTTTCCTCTTTCTTTATCCCATATACGGAATACTTTGAATACACTATAATTATATAACGACATAATCCATTTGTAAAGGTCGAAAATTACAAATTTATAAATCCAAACACTATTTTTATTATATATTTTGCATATTACAAAAATTTTTCGCGGTGGCTTTGGAAAAACTCAAACCAAAGGCGGACGTTCTCAAGCTCTGTCCAATCCTTTTCACGTACGGGAGTAGAGTCCAGGTCGTAGACCTTGGCACCTTTCATTGAAAGAACAAACGGAGAATGAGTAGAAATGATAAACTGACAGCCAAAGAACCTTGCCGAGTTTTCAATAAACTCCGCAAGCTCCATCTGTAGCTTTACAGAAAGGCTGTTTTCAGGCTCATCGAGAAGGTACAGAGCATTTTCTCTTATCTCGTTGGCAAAATACGAAAATGCACTCTCGCCGTTTGATGCGCCGTTTATCTCTTTAGGAAGTCTTTCTGCCGTATACTGAGATTTCGTTTTTCTTTTGGCCTCATTATGCGCTTTCAGCTCTTCATAATCTTTAAGAGATCTCATTTGATAACGGTTATGCCTTTTATCGTTATACTCTTCAAACAATGTTTCCCTGCGATCTGCCACACCTTCGTTGATGGCACGTACGTCAAGGAGAAAATCAAAAACGTCATCGCTGGCGATGAGCTTCGATCCCTTGGGAATACTCGCTCTCTGATGCAGTGTATAATCGCAGAGTTTGAGATAATCCTCAAAGTACGGGCTGTTATTGAAAGGAGCCGAGCGCGAAAGGCCGAGCTTTTCGGCTATAAGATTAAGAAGGGTCGATTTTCCCGATCCGTTTGAACCGTATAAAATAGTGATTGGCTCAAACTCCAGTCTTTTCAATCCCTTTTGAGGAAAAACTTTGAATGGGTAGACATTATGTGTATAGCACTGCATCTCAAGCTGATAAGGATAGTTAAGCACAAAGCTGTCCTCCCTGTCTGCCGACGCCACGTTGAACGTATCAAGATACACCATCACAGTCCCCCCTTTTTTATATCTATGATAACATACGTTATGACATATGTCAATTTCGCTTTTTCTGCAATATTCACTATAACTTGACTTTATTCAGCAAGTATGATACATTATATATAATAAGTACTTCTACTAACGGCAGGTTTTAATCATGAGCTTTACTGATATTATCAAAAAATCTGTGCTTGAGGGCTTCAATGCAGGCGATCTTTCAACCACTGATATTATTACCTCTCTGGGGATCTCGCTCCTTGTGGGTTTATTCATCTACATAATCTACCGTCTCTCCACCAAGGGGGGCTTCTATAACCGCAGCTTTAACAAGGCCCTTGCTACTCTTCCTGTTATTACGGCAGCCATTATGCTGGCTATGCAAAGCAATCTCGTTATCAGCCTCGGTATGGTCGGTGCTCTTTCCATCGTCCGCTTCCGTAATGCGGTCAAGGACAGCGCAGACCTGACATTCCTCTTCTGGAGCATCAGCGCAGGAATTATCTCAGGTGCAGGTCTCTTCAAGCTTTGCCTTATCCTATGCCTTGCAGTGACCGCGCTCGTTTTCCTGCTTGATCTTATACCCACCTTCCGTGCTCCCTGCGTTCTCGTTATATCTGCATCCTCCGATTCAAAGGAAAAGGATATTATAGAATGCATTAAAAAATTCAGCCACTCTATGCGTATCCGCAGCCGCAGCGCAACAAGCAAGGGCTATGACTGGGTCATCGAAATCAGAGTGAGAAAGGGTGCCGAGCTCGTTTCCGCTCTCTCCGACATTAAATACGTTAAATCTGTAAACCTTCTCAGCCATGACGGCGAGGTTCGATTCTAATTCATTTTTCAACAGAAAAGAGTGATCTCTCATACTATACAGAGTAGAAAACAAATATCTGGTATCCGATGCCGACCTTGCCGTTTTGGAGGGTCGGCTTAGCGCGCTTATGACTCACGACGTCCACCAGAGCGGAGATTCTTACGAGATACGCAGTATTTACTTTGACGATATATACGACTCGTGCCTTTAGGAAAACGAGGCAGGTGTTGACCCCAGAAAAAAATACCGTGTTCGTATTTACGGTGCCTCAGATGAGCTTATCCGCCTTGAGATCAAGGAGAAAAACCGCTCTCTGACAAAGAAATCCTCCTGCATAGTCACAAAGGAGGAATACAAAATGATCCTCAAGGGCGATGAGCTTCCTCCCTTTTCAGACAGAGCTCCCCTTAATCTCCTTCTCATGAAGATAAAATGCGACCATCTGAGGCCTAAGGCTATCGTTGCTTATGAAAGAAGCGCCTTTGTTTATCCTGCGGGAAACGTTCGTATTACGTTTGACAGAAACATTTGTGCCAGCCGTCATATTGACTCCTTCTTCAAGAAGGAGCTTATTGCTCCCGTTCCCGTTCTTCCCTCAGGTCTTCATGTGCTTGAGGTTAAATACGATGAGCTTTTGCCCTCTGTGATCGCAGGTCAGCTTGAAACAGGCTCTCTGAGGCAGACTGCCTTTTCCAAATACTATCTGGGCAGGCTTGCCCTTGGAGGTGATTTTCCCATTGAAAGATAAGCTTTTTTATCTGAGCTGGAGGCTTTTTGCCGTTCTGATATGCATAGCAGCCATTATTGTCGTGCTTACATACTCAATTCGCTACGAAAGCTCTCTTTGTCTGGGAATACCCGTAAAAAGCGAGGATCAGCTCTCTGATTACAAATACACTGATATTACCGATGCAGACGCTCTTATCCTTTTTGAAGGAGAGCCCTGTGCAATTGATGCTCAAACCTCCACCGTGTATATTTCGCAAGAAATCAGACCTGACACGGGCATGCACGATCTTTCCGGCAAGCTGACTACGGCAAATTCGGAATACGAGCTTTTCTTTAAAGAAAGCTCTGATTTCGAAAGCCTTGCCTCTGCCGTTGAAAACGGCAACTCCTTTACCCTTGTTCTTGCTGACAGTCAAATGCAGGCCAAGAAATACAACGTTATTTTCACAACACTTCCCGTTATTAACCTGACGGGAGATTTTTCCTATACTAATATAGTTGACAGGCCGGTGAACTTCGGAAGGGTCTGCATATGGTCTCCCTTCGATCCTCAGCTCGGACGCCCATCTGTCAAGACCTCGGCTCTTGAATGGAACGTCAGGGGAGCTACCTCTGCAGATTACCCCAAAAAGCCCTGGAAGCTTTCTCTAAAATCTGATTCCGCCGAGCAGAACAGAGATCTTTCTCTCCTTGGCCTCGGCGAGGATGACGACTGGATACTTAACCCTATGAACACCGATGACACAGACGTTCGCGAAAAGCTTATGATGACAGTTTGGAATGAGCTTGCCGCAGAAACAGACCACAACTATCCCATGACCGTAGGCGAATACGTTGAGGTCGTTATAAACGGCACCTACAACGGTCTATATCATCTTCAGCGAAGGATCGACCGCAAATATCTTTCTCTTGACAGAAGCTCCATCATTATGAAGGGCTCCTACAACACAACGGCAGAGTTCCCCCGAGAAGCTTATGAAATAATCTACACTCCTCTTTCCGACGAGGAGACCTTTGATACCCTTTCAGATATTGGCATGCCCGTAGGCCAGGATATTATGAACATGGACAACTACGTGGACGTGAGTCTGCTTATTCAGCTGGGTGCGCTGAGGGACAACAAGGGCTTTAAAAATACCTATTACGTTATTGACCGCACAGACGACCCCAGGCTTTCCCTCGTTTTATGGGATACTGACCTTTCCTTTGGCATCAACTACATTTACTCATTTACCTACGATTACAACACCATGATCAACATGATATGCAATAGATGCGAGAGCTCTTATATCTCTCAGCTTTATCCCGATATTGACACGATGATGGCTGAGCGCTGGTTTGAGCTTAGGGAAGAGCTTTTCACAAAGGAAAAGCTTTACGGTATTATTGACGAAAACCTTGAAATACTCAAGCTCAGCGGCGCAGAAAACAGAGACGTTGCCCTTTGGGGCCACGCTCACGGAGACCGTGACACCGTTGAAAGCATGAAAAAATTCATTGAGGAACGATTTGAATTTCTTGACGATTACTACGGTGAAAATCTCGAAAACTGACCGGAGCTATTATGAAGCATTTACCCAATGAGCTTTTATACCTGCTGAAGGTATACAACTATTTTAAGTATACGGTGTGACTTGATAAAGCAAGTATCAGCGCACCACAGATCAGAGCTTATATTGCAGGGGCAGATTTTCTCGCCCCCTACCCCACTGTTCTTGAATACCTCTCTGAGGACAGGAGCATTGACGATATAATTACATACGTTCAGAGAAATGAGAGGACCTACGATCTTCTCGCCAGATTCAGAGACCGTGAAACGGAAATGCTCCTTGAGCAGAAGGGTATTGACGCTTCTCTCAACATTAAGGGCAGATTTTCTTTAAAAAAAGAAGACCGGGATGCATACTTTCTTCTTCCCGATGCTCCCTGCAAAATGAAGAAGATCCTTTTGAAGAATGCAACTGTTTCAGGCAATACTGAAACGGCAGATATCCTTTGGCTTGAGCTCTACAGAATGGGAGATTGCTACTACCTTGAAATATTTGACGATGAGTGCCGCACTCTTAAGGTCTCATTTGATGATCTTTCCTGCGGCACCCATTTTCTTTCCGCCCTTCCCCTTGCAAGCTGCTGCAAGAGCTCATATGAGGCTTTGACAAGAGTATCCTCTCATATCCTCGAGAAGCACCTATATGATCCTTCTATCCTTTGCGAGAGCGAAAAGGAGCTTCTTCCCTGCATTAAGCTTTTTGCACACCTCTGCACTTCTCACCCCATAGAGAATGATGATGCAATCGAGGCACGCTCTTTATTCAAAGAAGCCGGCATAGAGCAGGGGCTGAAGCTTCTGAAGGACGATTCTTATTGTTCAAACGAAAAAAAGGCCCTTTCCATCTCCAAAAAATTGGCCCGATTATTGAAATCAAAAAAATGCGATCCACTTAAAAAAGTGCTTCTTGAGCGCATACTTCTCTCTCAGGAGCACATTGGTATATAAACACAGCAATGAAAATTCGGCTTTCTGACCACTTTACCTTTAATAAACTGATCCGTTTTACCCTTCCGTCCGTTATAATGATGATATTTACGTCCATATACGGCGTGGTTGACGGTATTTTCGTTTCAAACTTTGTCGGCAAAACACCCTTTGCCGCCATAAACCTCATAATGCCTGTTTGCATGGTCTTCGGCTCTGTCGGCTTTATGGTCGGAACGGGAGGCAGTGCTCTTGTTTCCATGACGCTTGGTCAGGGAAACCAAAAGCGGGCAAACGAGATCTTCTCTATGCTGATCTACGTTTCTGCGGCACTTGGTATTGCACTCTCTATTATTGGCTTTATCTTTATCGAGCCAATTGCCGTTATGCTCGGTGCTAAGGGCGATATGATCGCAAGCTGCACAACCTACGGACGGATACTTATTCCCGCCTCGGTTGCATTTATCCTGCAAAATGAGTTCCAGAGCTTTCTGGTTACCGCAGAAAAGCCTCAGTTTGGCCTTGGAATTACCGTTTGTGCCGGAATTACCAACATAATTCTCGATGCACTTTTTATTATCGTTTTTCGTTGGGGTCTTGTTGGTGCCGCCGTTGCAACCGCCATCAGCCAGATGGTTGGAAGCATTATACCTCTCGTTTACTTTGCAACGAACAAAAAAGGAGTCCTGCGCCTTTGCAGCACCCGCCTGCACCTGAATGATCTTCTTAAGACCTGCGCCAACGGCTCCTCGGAAATGATGACAAACCTTTCTCTCTCCATTGTCAATATGCTTTATAACTTTCAGCTTATGAAGCTTGAGGGCGAGAACGGTGTTGCGGCATAATATCTGGGATGAAATGA
>JAFQNM010000284.1 GCA_017395885.1 Clostridia bacterium
CCGTTCACCTTCTTCAGGCAGCACTCCGCAAGGTTCTCGGCGACCACGTTGAGCAGGCAGGCTCCTACGTTGACGAATCCCGTGCTCGCTTCGACTTCAACCACTACTCTGCGCTTACAGCAGAGGAGCTTAAGGCAGTTGAGGCTGAGGTCAACGCTCAGATCTTTGCTTCGATCCCCGTTGAAACTGTTGAAACAGATATAGAATCCGCAAGAGCGGCAGGTGCTATGGCTCTCTTTGGAGAAAAGTACGGAAAGACTGTCCGTATGGTAAAGATGGGCGACTACTCTGTTGAGCTTTGCGGCGGTACCCACGCCGATAACACGGCAAATCTCGGCCTATTTCGCATTATTTCCGAATCCGGCGTTGCGGCAGGCATCAGAAGGATCGAGGCCGTTACAGGAACCGGCGTTCTCAAGCTCCTTGAGGAAAGAGAGGCTCTCATTGCAGAAACTGCTCAGGCTCTTAAGGCGGCAAATGCAAACGATATGCCCCAGAGAGCAGGTCAGCTCCACGACGAGATCTCAAAGCAGAAGAAGGAGATCGACTCTCTCAACTCAAAGCTCGCAGGCGGAAAGCTTGACGAGATCCTCGCAGGCGCTGAGGAAGTAGGCGCCGTTAAGCTCGTAACTGCAGATCTGGGCGCAACAAGCGTAGATGCGGCACGCGCTCTTCTCGATAAGATCCGTGATAAGGACAGCACCATCGTTGCAGTTCTTGCCATCTGCGACGGTCAGAAGCTCAATTTCCTTGCAGCAGCAGGCGCAGATGCAGTAAAGGCAGGCGCACACGCCGGTAAGCTTGTTGGTGCAGTTGCTCAGGTTACAGGCGGCAAGGGCGGCGGACGCCCCGACTCTGCTATGAGCGGCGGTAAGGACACATCAAAGATCGGTGAGGCTCTTGCAAGCGCAAAGAATACTCTCGCAGGTCAGCTCAAGTAAGTTATATGTTAAGAAGGCTATCTTTTGATAGCCTTCTTCAGGCTGTCGAAAAAGGCGCAGACCGCAAATATATCAAAACAAAGACAGCCGGATCGAAACTTTAACTGTAAACGGCAAAAGCAACAAATAATTAAAGTCACATTAAAGAAATCCCCTGATTTTCAGGGGATTTCTAGCTTTTCGCCCTTTCAAGTCCTGTCGTACCTTTGTACGCTGACAGGAACCCCCAAAAGCTCGCAAGCTCACTTTCGGGGAACCCCTCCGACGGACTTGAAATGACGAAATCTGCATCCTTCTCGACAGCCTTCTTTTTTTACAGATCTCCTCCCGGCCTCCGTTTGAGTTATTTTTGGATTTTTCCTTTTTTGTACAAATTTCTTTCAAAATATATCAAACAGCTATTGACTTGTTATTATCAATATGTTACAATCATAGTGCAAAGAACAGGAGGTTCATAACAATGCCCCAAAATTCCACCCAAAGGGAAGAAAATTTCCTTTCGGAATATAATATAAACGATTACGACCGCCCATCGGTTGCAACGGATATTGCCGCCTTTGCCATATACGAAAAGGCAGAGGAATGCTACAGAAAAAATCCCGAGCTGGCACTCTCCGTTCTCCTGATCAAAAGAGGAGAGCCGCCCTTCAGGGATCACTGGGCTCTGCCCGGAGGATTTCTTGAGGCCACGGAAACCGTTGAGGAGTGCGCCTTTAGAGAAATACTTGAGGAAACAGGCATTTCCCCCGTTTCTCTCATGCCCATCGGCACCTTCAGCGCCCCCGAGCGTGACCCCAGAGGCAGGATCGTTTCTCTGGCATACACGTCCGTTCTGAGCGAGGGCAGGCTTGCGGTGCACGGCGGGCACGATGCCTCCGATGCCTCTTGGTTTGACGTGAGGCTGCAGCGTGAGGAGAACGGCACCTACTCTCTCCTTCTCGAAAACGGCACCGAAAGCCTTTTTGCCACTCTCAGAAAAACAAAAACCGTTTTCAGAAAAACAGATTTTGAGATAATATCAAACGAGGGCCTTGCCTTTGACCACGCCGCTATTATCGCAGCGGCCCTCTCTCTCCTCAAAAAAGAGGCAAAGTATTTCGATATTCTCTTCGATTTCCTGCCCGAAAAGTTCACCCTCACCTCCCTGCAAAGAACCCAGGAGATACTGACAGGCACCTCTCTCCTCTCGGCAAACTTTCGCCGTAAGGTCAGCGAATTCGTTGAGGAGACAGACGAGTACACCGAGGGTGCCGGTCACCGTCCGGCACGGCTGTTCAGAAAAAAACAATTCAATATATAAAAAGGAAGGCAGATCTTATGAAAAAGCTACTTATCGTTGTGGATATGCAGAAGGATTTTGTTGACGGAGCGCTGGGAAGCGCCGAGGCTGTTGCTATCGTTGACAGCGTTGTGAAAAAGATCGAGAGCTTTGAGGGCGATATTATCGCCACCTACGACACCCACTACGAAAACTATATGGATACCGCAGAGGGCAAAAAGCTTCCCGTTCCCCACTGCATCAAGAGAACTGCAGGATGGGAGCTTGACGGCAAAGTCAAGGCCGCCCTTGAGTCACACGGCTATACCGCTATAGAAAAGCACACCTTCGGCTCTGTTGACCTTCCCCGCCTTATCAGCGAGACCTATGGCGACAGCCTTGAATCTATTGAGCTCTGCGGCCTCTGCACAGATATCTGCGTGGTCTCAAACGCTCTGATACTCAAGGCAAGCTTTACGGAGACCCCCATTACCGTAGACTCCGCCTGCTGCGCAGGTGTTACCCCCGAAACTCATAATGCAGCCCTCGCAACTATGGGCTGCTGCCAGATCAATATTATCTGACCCAAGGGTCCAGAAAGGATAAAGCTATGTTTGATGCACTTAAGGTAAAGAACGCCTGCGTTCAATGGATTAGAGATTTCTTTGAGGAGAACGGCCCCGGCTGCAATGCCGTTCTCGGCATTTCCGGAGGAAAGGACAGCTCCATTGCCGCTGCCCTTTGTGTTGAGGCTCTCGGCGCCGACAGAGTTATCGGCGTGCTTATGCCCTGCGGCGAGCAGCACGATATCGATATGGCACACCTGCTCTGCGATCATCTGGGCATCAAAAGATACGTTGTTAACATCAAGGATGCCTTTGACGGCGTTATCAATAACCTGCCCAAGGATATGCCCATCACCGAGCAGACCAGAACAAACATCTCTCCCCGAATCAGAATGACCACACTCTATGCCGTTTCGCAGAGCAACAACGGCAGAGTTGTTAACACCTGCAACCTCTCTGAGGACTGGGTCGGCTACTCTACAAGATACGGCGACAGCGTTGGCGATTTTTCGCCCATGAGCAACCTGACCGTTACCGAGGTCAAGGAGATCGGCCGCCTTCTCGGCCTGCCCTCCGTTCTTGTTGACAAGGTCCCCATCGACGGCCTTTGCGGAAAGACTGATGAGGAAAATCTGGGCTTCACATACGCTGAGCTTGACCGCTATATCAGAGAGGGCGTTATTGACGACCCTGCAAAAAAGGAGCTTATAGACAGAAAGCACAAGGCTAACCTCTTTAAGCTTCAGCTTATGCCCTCCTTCAAGCCCGAGATCTGATAAAGCCTTGAAAAACAAATTCAAGACCTGGATGCGCCTTCTTCTTTGCTTTATGAAGATAGGCGCATTCACCTTTGGCGGCGGTTACGCCATGATCCCGCTCATCCAAAGGGAGACAGTTCAAAACAAAAAATGGATAACCGATGACGATATTACGGATATTGTTGCCATTGCCGAGTCAACGCCGGGACCTATCGCCATCAACGCCTCCACCTTTATAGGCTACAAGGTCGGCGGTATAATGGGCGCTTTTTGCGCCACCCTGGGTGTAGTGATCCCCTCATTTATCGCGATACTCACCATCTCCTCCGTTCTCAGAGGCTTTCAGGAAATAACGGCGGTCAGATATGCCTTTGAGGGTATACGTGCAGGAACTCTTGCACTTATCGTAAAGGCTCTTTTCGATATGTACAAAAAATGCAAAAAGGGCCTCTGGGCATATATCATAATGGCCGGCTCCCTCATTGCATCTGCATTTCTCCCCGTTCCCGTTTACTTTATCCTTCTCGGGGCCGCCCTCTTCGGTCTCATTACCTCCCTGCTTGCAAAAAGGAGGATGGATAAATGATATACCTGCAGCTTTTATGGACTTTTTTCAAGATAGGAGCCCTTACCTTCGGCGGAGGACTTGCAATGCTGCCACTCATTGAGGATGAGGTGGTGGGCCGTGGCTGGATCGAGCCCTCGGCACTCGTTAACTTCATAGCCGTTGCCGAAAGCACACCGGGCCCCATTGCAGTTAATATGGCAACCTACGTGGGCAGCGAGCTGGGAGGCTTTTTGGGCGCCCTCTGTGCAACGGCAGGTGTTGTTCTGCCATCCCTTATCATCATTCTGATGATCGCAGGCTGCTATGAAAAATTCAAAAAAAGCTCCGTTGTTAATGGAATCATGTCAGGTCTCAGACCCTGCGTTGTTGGCCTTATAGGTGCCGCTGCCATCTCAGTATTTGGAACTGTGTTCTTTCCGGAGGGCGTGAGCCTCTCCGTCTTCGCAGATACGGGATTTTACGTTTCTCTCGCTATATTTGCCGCCTCTCTTCTGCTTTCGCTGAAAAAGCTCCACCCTATATTTATAGTTTGCTTCAGCGCAGTAGCCGGAATCGCCTGCGGCTACCTCCTCTGAAATCTCGAACCGGGATGCCTTGCCTTGGCATCCCGGCTTTTATCTGCCAAAAAGCATCATCAAATTCCGGTTTTACGGGGAGATATGTAGGGGGCCTTTTTGTCTTGAATTGTCAAGTCAAGTGCAACAAAACGCCGGAAAAAAGTTCAAGAGGAGATTTCCAACCAAGGCATTTGCGAGGACGAGTATTTAATTTGAGAGCAAAATCACACAGTTGATCATCAGAAAAAGCAGAAATATCCCGTCTCTTGGGAATAAATTCCCGCAAGAGGCCATTGAAGTTTTCGTTGGTTCCTCGAGCCCATGGCG
>JAFQNM010000285.1 GCA_017395885.1 Clostridia bacterium
AAAAAGGCGCAGAACGCAGATATATTAAAACAAAGACATCCAAATCGTGGTTTTAACTGTAAAAAGCAAAATCAACAAATAATTAAAGTGATATTAAAGGAATCCCCTGATTTTCAGGGGATTTCAAGCTTTTCGCCCTTTCAAGTCCTGCCGTACCTTTGTACGCCTACGGACTTTAAAGGCCGAAATCTGCATCCTTCTCGACAGCCTGAGACAGCTTGTCGATAAAGTTATCGACAAGCTGGGGTGCAAAAATCTAAGATTTTTGCACCCTTTTTTCACCCATATGAATAACTTACGGTTTATCGGGGAGGATTGTTATTTCTAAACCGTAATTTATAAAAGCTCTTGATTTTTCTTCTTTTTTGCCTTTTCTTCGTTACTTTTCTCTTTTTTGGCACCTTTTTCTATTTGTTCATAAAGCGTTCATTTTTTTGGTGTAAAATAATTTATTATTCAAATTTGTTTGAAAGGAGTAGATTAAGAATGGCAAACAATCCTTATTCTGTAATCACCCCATATATAGAATCTCTTGCGGCAAAAAGCTGCTGCGCCAACGGTATTATGCCCGAAATGTATGCGGAGCATAACGTTAAGAGAGGTCTCAGAGACGTCCACGGTCGAGGCGTTCTCACCGGCCTTACCGAAATATCCGAGGTCATTTCTCACAAGATAATTGACGGTGTGGACACCAACATCCCCGGCGAGCTCTGTTACCGAGGAATCAACATCAAGGATCTGACCAAGGGCTGCATGGACGAGGACAGATACGGCTTTGAGGAGTGCGTCTATCTTCTGCTTTTCGGCTCTCTCCCCACCCGGGACGAGCTCTTTGAGTTCTGCGAGCTCCTCTCCAGATATCGCTCCCTCCCCACCAGCTTCCCCAGAGACGTTATTATGAAGGCCCCCTCCAAGGATATGATGAACACCCTTGCAAGAAGCGTGCTCACCTTATATTCATATGACGACAACCCTGATGATATTGCTATTCCCAACGTGCTTCGCCAGTGCCTGCAGCTTATCGCTATTTTCCCAATGCTTGCAGTTTACGGCTACCACTCCTTTAAATATTATCACGAGGGCCAGAGCCTTTATATCCATCCTCCCAAGGCAGAGCTTTCCACCGCACAGAACCTTCTTCAGATGCTGAGACCTGACGGCTGCTTTACCGAAACAGAGTCTCGCACGCTGGACCTTGCTCTCATTCTTCACGCCGAGCACGGCGGCGGTAATAACTCTACCTTCACCACCCACGTCGTTTCCTCCTCAGGAACAGATACCTACTCCTCCGTTGCGGCCTCTCTCGGCTCTCTCAAGGGCCCCCGCCACGGCGGCGCAAACATTAAGGTGGTTCAGATGTTTGACGATATGAAGGCAAACGTTGCAGATTGGTCTGACGAATCTATCCGCACATATCTCACAAATATCCTCAGCCGCGAGGCCTTTGACAGATCAGGCCTTGTTTACGGTATGGGCCACGCTATATACTCCGTTTCCGACCCCAGAGCAGAGGTTCTCAAAACCTGCGCAAAGAAGCTCTCCATTGAAAAGGGCATGGAGGAGGAATATGACCTCTATAAGCGTACTGCCCGCATCGCCAGCGATCTCATCGCCGAGAGGAGAAAAATATACAAGGGCGTTTCTCCAAACGTTGACTTCTACAGCGGTATGATCTACCGTATGCTCAACCTGCCCGAGGAGCTTTATACCCCCATTTTTGCCGTTGCAAGAATAGCAGGCTGGAGCGCCCACCGCATAGAGGAGCTTCAGAATGCGGGCAAGATCATCCGTCCTGCATATATGTGTGTTAAGGACCGCCGTGAATACGTGCCCCTCAACGAAAGGTGACATTAAATTTCGGCAGCGGGGCATACTAAAAAAGCGTGCCTGAAGAAAGGACCACTTATTAATGATACTTGAAAACAAAAAGACCTCTGTTGCTTACCGTTGCCCTCAGTGCGGCAGCTGGGTTGGCAGCATTGTTGGAATTTTTTCTCTCTCCGCAGATATGCTCAGACTCAAATGCCCCTGCGGCGAAAGTGAAATGACCTTAGTTCACACAAACGATAAAAAGATCAGATTAACCGTTCCCTGCTTCCTTTGCCCAAAGCCCCACAGCTTTACAATTTCCGGAAACGCATTTTTTGATAAGGAGCTGCTTGCCCTGCCCTGTGCCTACTCCGGGATAGACATATGCCTTCTCGGAAGCAGCGAGGAGGTGCTCGCTGCAGAAAAGGAATCTGATGAGGAGCTTGGCAGACTCATAGAGGAGGCCGGCGGTGAAAACCCCTTTGGCCGAAATCAGAATGATGCTGACAGCGCCATCTTCTCAGACCCTCAGATACTTGAGATAGTCAATTTCGTTATCCGTGACCTTGATGAGGCAGGAGAAATCAAATGCCGCTGTCCCGAATATGAGGGAAGCTACAGCGTTGACGTTACGGCAGACGGTGTTCTGGTATCCTGCGAGCACTGCGGTGCAAAGAAGCTGGTCCCCGTAACCAGCACCATATCGGCTCAGGCCTTTCTCAACTGCGAGCACCTTGAGCTTGAATAAGAATTGCAAAAAGGAAGAGCACTCTATGCTCTTCCTTTTATTTGCCGCCCCCTTGCAAAATGCTCAGAATATGGTACAATATAGTTAATAAACTATCCAGAGGTGTTTTTATGCAATCCTTAAAATACTTATACAGAATCGGCATAGGGCCCTCATCGTCACATACCATCGGCCCCCTTAACGCCGCAGGAAGGTTTCTGCACGAGTGCCCCCCTGCTGACAGCTACAAGGCTATTCTTTACGGCTCCCTTGCAAAAACCGGCAAGGGCCATATGACAGACAAGGTCATCCTTGAAGCCTTCGGCAGCGAGCGTTGCGAGATCGTTATGGATATGGATACCCCAACGGATTTCCACCCCAATACTATGGAATTCATAGCCTATAAGAACGGCGAGGAGATATTCCGACAGCGCTATTACTCCATCGGCGGAGGCGAGGTCATTGCCCACGGCGAGAACCTGACAGAGTATCCGGAGGTGTATTTTCTCAACTCCTTTACTGAAATATCCGAGTATTGCCGCAAGAACGATAAGCGTATCTGGCAATACGTTGAGGAGTGTGAGGGCCCCGAAATATGGGACTACCTCTATCAGGTATGGGAGGTAATGAAGCAGGCTATACGCGAGGGCCTTGAGGCTGAAGGCATTCTCCACGGCGGCCTTAACATCCAGAGAAAGGCGAGATATCTCTACCGTCAGAAGCATATTGATGAGAGCGAGGAAACAAAAACGAACAGACTTATCTGCTCATATGCATTTGCTGTAAGTGAGCAGAATGCATCCTGCGGTGCTATTGTAACTGCACCCACCTGCGGTGCCTGCGGCGTTGTTCCCGCAGTTATGAAATTTTTACAGGGTCGCCGCGGCTTTACGGATGAACAGATAGTTCATGCGTTGGCAACAGGCGGCATAATCGGAAATCTCATAAAAACAAATGCATCAATCAGCGGGGCGGAATGCGGCTGCCAAGCAGAGATTGGAACTGCCTGCGCTATGGCGGCAGCTGCTGCAGCTGAGCTTTACGAGCTTGACCTTGACCAGATAGAATATGCTGCTGAAATGTCCATCGAGCATCATCTCGGCCTCACCTGCGATCCCATTCTCGGTCTGGTTCAGATTCCCTGTATCGAGCGAAATGCCATTGCGGCAATGAGAGCGCTCAATGCGGTCAACCTTGCAGACTTCCTTGCAGATACCTCAAAGATCACCTTCGATATGATCGTTGAAACGATGTACGAAACGGGCAAGGATCTGAAGGTCATGTACCGGGAGACCAGCGAGGGCGGACTTGCCAAAAGCTATCTTATGTGATTCATATGCCTTGCAGGCGGTCATCCTGCAAGGCGTTTTTTTTGCAAATTTGCCTGCCGCCATACGAGAATTTTTCATTTTCGTTGACAATCGCAAGCTTGTGTGGTAAAATGATTGGTAGTTTACAAAAAAGGCGGTGGTTTCTTTGAAAAGAGAACTTATTTCCGATATTTATAAATCCCCCGAAAGCTACGACGGTAAGCAGATAACCGTTGCAGGCTGGGCAAGAAGCATCCGTGCCTCCAACGAGTTCGGCTTTGCCGATCTTAACGACGGCAGCTATTTTTCCTCTCTTCAGGTGGTTCTTGAGAATCAGAAGCTTGCAAACTATGCTGAGGTAACTGCCCTCAACGTAGGTGCCGCGATCGTTGTAAAGGGTACCTTTGTGCTCACCCCCGGCGCCAAGCAGCCCTTTGAGCTTAAGGCGGAGGAGGTTGAGATAGAGGGAACATCTACCCCCGATTATCCCCTCCAGAAGAAGCGCCACACAGTTGAGTATCTCCGTGAGATCGCATATCTCCGTCCCCGTACAAACCTTTTCTCTGCAGTATTCAGAGTGAGAAGTGAAACGGCTTACGCTATCCACAGCTTTTTCCACGAAAGAGGCTTCGTTTACGTTCACACACCTCTCGTTACAGGAAGCGACTGCGAGGGCGCAGGCGAAATGTTCAAGG
>JAFQNM010000286.1 GCA_017395885.1 Clostridia bacterium
AAATAATGTCAGCGTTCTGTGCCGAGGAAGAAGAGAGCAAGGGTGCCGGGGCCTGAGTGAGCACCGATAACGGGGCCGATGCAGCCTGTTCTGACCTCAATGGAGCCTACCTTTGCCTTTACCATTTCTGCAAGCTGGAGAGCCTCATCCTCGCAATCGCCGTGGCTGATGAACATTACCTGCTTTTCAGGATCGATGGCAGTATTTTCGCAAGCCTTTACAAGACCCTCAAGAGAGCCCTTTCTGCCTCTTGCCTTACCGATGCTGATGAGCTTACCTGCATCATCAACGTGGAGAAGGGGCTTGATTGCAAGCATAGAGCCTACTACTGCCGTTGCCGCAGAAACTCTGCCGCCTCTCTTAAGGAAGAAGAGGTCATCAACGGTGAAGTGGTGGCAAAGGCACATTTTGTTTGCCTCTACCCAGTCTCTCACCTCTTCAATGGTCTTGCCCTCGTTCTTCATCTGAACTGCATGGTAAACGAGAAGGCCAAGGCCGAGAGAAGCGCAAAGGCTGTCTATTGCATAGAATTTGAGGTTGGGATAAGCCTCGCTGATCTCTGAGCAGGCAAGTCTGCCGGTTGAGGCGGTGCTGGAGAGGCCGGAGGAAAAGCCGATATAGAGAACGTCCTTTCCTTCGTTTGCATATCCCTCGAAAACCTTAGTAAAGTCCTCAAGGTTTGCGGCAGAGGTCGTTGCCTTACCGCCTGCACGGAGTTCCGCATAGAACTGCTTAAGGTCAACACGGTTGCCGGGAATAGATTCGCCGTCATTCATAGAATAGCTGAGGGGAACGATCTCAACGCCGAGCTCTGCGGCCATTTCTGCAGAGAGATCGCTGCCGGAGTCGGTAATTATTACATATTCGTTGGGCATAATTAACCTCTTTCATGCGTTGTTTTGAGGATGGATATTCATTAAGCAGATAGAATATTTATCCAACATACTGAGATATTATAACATAACAGAATGGGAAATGTCAATCATTTTTCCAATATCTGCGCCTTTGGGCGATATTTTCAACAGGTGTTGACATACTTTGTAAAAGTTGTATAATTATTTCAAGTGGGGTGATGTTATGGACTATATTATTAACGAGATAAGATCAGCCGATGAGGCCACTCTTTCACAGATCGCCGCTCTCTGGATAGATTCCTTCGGTGATACAGAGGAATTTGTTTTCGACTTTTATAAAAATATGCCTGTTCACTCCACCGTATGCGCTGTTATTGAGGGCAGGGTAGCTTCAATGGCAGTTCTTCTGAGTGTGGGAGAAGGGTATTACGGCTATGCCGTTTGCACGTCGGAAAAGCACAGGGGAAACGGTCTTTGCAGGGCAATACACAACTATATCAGAGAAAAATGCATTTCAGAGGGGCGTGAATACTTCGTTCATCCCGCAAGCAGCGCCCTTTGCTCATTTTATAAAAAAATGGGAATGACAGAGGCTCTTTCTTATTATGAGGTTCCCGTTTCTTCGAGGGGAGACCTTAAAGCCTCAAGGATCGGTGCCGAAGAGTATTTCAGCATTAGAGAGCTTTACTTTTCCGGTGACGCCTATTATCCCTGGAGCGCCTCTGCGCTTCGGATGATGGAGGAGAACGGAACCGTATTTCTTTCGGCATATATTGACGGTATATGCTGTGCTGCTGCTCTGGAGGAGGAAACGATCACAGAGCTTTGTGCTCCGGATCATCTTACGGGGCTTGCTTGCAGTGCTTTTCTTTCCCATTGCGGCACCGAGGGCAAGGTACGCTTTTTCACATCTCCGGACCACGCCTCCCAATGTGCGCTTATGAGCTTTTCGGGTAATGCTTTATATTTTAATCTGTTCTTTGAGTAGTATGCCAAATTATATTAAAAAAACACCGCAGACAGCCCGTTGGCGTATCTGCGGTGCTTTTTATCTTACCATTTGTGCAATATTCTGCATAACGGTGCCCACGGTATCAACAGCGGAGAATGCCTTCTCCCTGATGCCGGAGGGCTTTTTCTTTTTAGCTGTCATCATAACGGCGGCGGCTGTTCCTATTGCGCTGCCGAGAATGATACCGCAGGCAATATACCCGGCATAGCCGCCCGAATGAGAATGCTTTGCCATAATAACGACCCCATTTCGGAAAAATTGTGATATCTCACGCTAATATTGTTCCAAAGTGAGGGCAAAATATTTGTGGTAAATTGAGTTATTTTCTGTTTTGTCTCAAAATTTCATATGAGAGGATGCCGGCGGCGCTCGCGGCAGAAAGAGAGCCGTTGAACTCTCTGCCGTAATCAAGCCGAACAACGGTGTCTGCACTTGAGAGCACCTTTGCGCTGATGCCTCGCTTTTCTCCGCCCACTATGAGAAACAAGGGCCTTGAAAGGTCTGCATCAAAGGCAGAAACAGAGTTTCTGATCCCGGCGCAGACTACCTTTATTCCGTTTTTATGAAAGAAGCTGCAGGCCTCCTCTCCATCGGAAATATAAAGAGGGAGAAGCTCGCTTGCACCTGCCGAGGAGCGGCATACAACTCCGCCTGCGCTCATCCAGTTTCGTGGTGTGAGGATAACGCTGTCAGCACCTGCGGCATAGATCGATCGCAGGGCATATCCGAAGTTATAGGGATCCTCGATCCCGTCTATCATAACGTAGAACCCGTCTCTTTTTAAGGAAATCTCAGAGAGGGGAGGGATCTCTCTTTCGGTACAGAGGGCGATGATTCCGCCGTGGGAGGTTCCTGTTGTCAGCTTATCTATTTCCTCGGCTGAGCTGTATTCAATCTCAAAGCCGATTTCGCAGGCTCTGTGGGCGAGATAATCAAGCTTTCGCCGGTTAGCTTTTGCTTTTTCACCGTCTGCCAACACACGTTCTATTTTTCTGTATCCGCCGTTAATAACTGCGGAAATGGAGGTCATTCCCTCAAACACGGTAGAGGGAGCCTGGCGGGATTCTTCCTTTTTCATGGTCCACCTTTTAAAAGGCGGCACCCGAAGGTACCGCCGTATTATTATTTTTTTTCCGTGATCATCTTCAGGTATGCATTGATAAATCCGTCGATGTTACCGTCCATAACGCTCTGGATGTTACCGTCCTCATAGCCTGTTCTCGTATCCTTTGCTTGGGTATAGGGCATAAATACGTAGGAGCGGATCTGTGCGCCCCACTCGATATTTGTTTTGTTGCCTGTAATATCCTCGATCTTTTCCAGCTTTTCTCTCTGCTTGATCTCCATAAGCTTGGATTTCAGCATCTTGAGAGCGGTCTCCTTGTTCTGAAGCTGGCTTCTCTCTGTCTG
>JAFQNM010000031.1 GCA_017395885.1 Clostridia bacterium
AAAGGTATTTCAACTGTGATACAATCATAGTATCAAGATATAAGGAGAAAAGAAATGATCTGTCCCAACTGTCAGAAAGAAACCCCCGTTGAGCAGGGCACCTGTGTATACTGCGGTGCAGTACTCAACTCAACAAACGAGCCCGCTCCCGCAATGCCCACCCAGAAGAAGAAGGGCGGCGCTCTTAAGGCTATAATCCCCATCATAATCGCGATCGTAATCATCATAGTTATCAACGTTCTCACCGCAGGCCCCACAGGCACCGCTGTGCTTGAGTATGACGAGGTAGAAAACGGTGTTAAAGGCCACACGGTTCAGACCTTCAACTACAAGAACGACATCGTTACAGACTTCACAGAGCGCATTGAGATGACTCCCCCCGAGGGAACAGATGCAGATGCATTTGCTGATTTCTGCGAGGAATACGTTGAAAAGGAATACAAGGGATTTGAAGAAGCAGGCTTCATCACTGTAGAATACGGTGTGGAGGACGACAAGTTCGTTCTTACTATCAAGTATACAAACCTTGATAACGAGGCAAACGTTGACAAAATGGAGGAGCTCGGCCTTACAGACGGCGAGCTTGACCTCATTTCCTACGAAGCAACCAGAGACAATCTTGTTGCACAGGGCTACAAGGTAGTATCCGAAGACTGATAAAAAGAGGCCATTGGCCTCTTTTTTCATGCTGTTGTAAATCTCAGAGCTCAAAAAAAGAGGCCAATGGCCTCTTTTTATATCCACTTAAACTTTTTCTCAGCAATGGATGAGGAAAGCTTTTCCTTAAGCCAAACAAGCTCTCTGCCCTCTGCCTTTGAAATATCAACAATAATGGCACGGTGAGGCTCCACGTACAAATAAATATCGTTTCCCTTCTTACCAAGCTTCAGAAAGCCTGTATAGGAATAACGTGTTACCTCATCCACAAGATCGTTTTTTGCGTGGAACACCGCACACTCCTCTGTAAACTCTGCCTCTATCCTCATTCCCACAGCTCTCTTATGAGCAGAAGAGATTCCGGGATAGATGAAATACATGAATACAATGAAAAAGTCAAAAAATACTGTCATTATCAGATAAGTGATAAAGGTTGAATCCATCTCTCCGAAAACCGCAACGATCGTTGCCGAAAGTATTATCATCAGGTTCAGAAAGGCATAGAACAACCAAAGCGGCCATTTTTGCTTCATAGCATAGCTGTTCAGGCCGAGAAGCCTTTCTCTCGTATAAACCGTTTCAAGCCTGACCGTCATACTCAGCCCTCCGGGGACAGCTTTTTCTTATTCTCTATATGCTTATAGACACAGTTGACTATAAGGCAGGCAAGGAACGTATTCAGAGCGGCAAGTATCACACCCATAAACACGTCCGTTGGGAAATGGAGATAAAGATAGAGCCTTGAAAAGCCTATTAGAGCAGCAAGCACGATAACGGGAATGCCGATCTTTTTGTTCCATACAAATAGAGAGAAGGCCGCCTCAAAGGATCCGAGAGTGTGGCCTGAGGGGAAGGATTTATCGCCCGGCTTTGCAACCAGAAGGTCCTCAACGCCCTTCATAGCTCCGTATGCGCCCTCAAGATTAAAGGGACGTACTCTTGCAAAGAGATTCTTCATAAGTCCGTTGCCGAGTATAAGTCCGAGAAGGAGTGCAACGCCCATCGTTATGCCGCATTTTCTCGTTTTCTTGAAAAACAGCATAACGATTGCCGTGATTATCCAGAGAATACCTGCATCGCCAAGGTGAGTGATGAAGGCAAAGAACACGTCCAGAGCGGGATTTGCTATGTGCTCCTGAATAAAGTTGAGCACGTTAACGTCCCAGGTCTGAATACTGTCGGGAAAATAAGGTGTCATTTTATTTACCTTGCTTTCTTATCAGTTTACGTACATATTATAGATCAGGTACTTACCGTCGACCATACGGAGATAATAAGTCTGGTCTATAAAATCGTCATACTTTTCGCTGCCCTTGTACATATTCTGAGTATATTTAACTCGGCAGGAGAAGGTGTTTTCATCGTAACGGTAAAACTCAGTAACGCTCTGATCTACAAACTCAAAGGAGTCGTAATACTGAACGAACATATTTTCCATCGTACGGATGCTCTCGTAAAGACCGCTTGTGGGATCGAAATAAGGAGCGACCTTATTAAAGCCAACAACGTTTACGTTGGAGTCATACTGAGTATATCTTGCATAAAGGATGGCTCCCTCAAGTATCCATTCGGAATACTCTGCTTCAAGAGCTGAATCGTATATGAGAGAAGCCTTGTATTGATTTTCACTGACCTCAACGGGAGCTAAGGTGCCGTCTGCAGCCCTGACCTCAACTACAGGCTCGGAGATAAGGCCTGTTACGGCATATTTCGTGTAGTAAAGACCTCTGACGCCCTCCGGCATAAGCTCACAGGAGGTGGTTGGGATATCTTTTTGGGTTACGTAGCTGTCGGAAAGAAGAGTTCCGTTAATAAACACGCTGTAGTTCTCAGGCACCTCAACGGTAACGTTCTTCTTGGAATCCGTGTATATCTCAAAGGCACCTGCCTCGTAAAGCTTCTCTCCGTCCTCGCCCCGGGTCTCTATGAGCTTAAAGGAGGCAAACTTCACTTCGTCCTCACCGCTGCCTGACATTACGATATACTTATATCCGGAGTCAAGGCCTGAAGAGACCTTCTTATATGTTATCTCACGGCCGTCTGTCACGGATCTGAGGTATGCAATTATGTTCTCATCAGTTTCGAGAACGTTTGCATCTGTTTTGCATAGCTCTACGTACTTTGCCGCATCAAAGGAGGAAAAATGCTCCCTGAAGGTCTCCTCTGCGATATACTTGGGCTGGGCAGACTCATAATCTGCAAGCCAGCCGTGAAGAAACACCAGCCACACAATGAGGGCAACGGCAAAAACTGCAATTATTGCAATGTAAATACGCCAGAACACCGGCATTTTCTTTTTGTGTACCATAGCCACTCCTTATTCTGCGCTGACTATGAAGAATGTGGGTATCTTTCTGGGCTCTGTAAACGCCTTGTAGTTGTTTACAAGACCCTGCTTCTGATACTCGTCAAGCTTATCATAGTCATAATCGTATTTATTGTAGTAATCTCTGTAGTACATGAGAGAAGAGCTGCCTCCGTCAAGCAGGCCTGCAGTAACGGCGCCGTAGGACACCATAAGGTCGATCATATCGTTGTGGGTAGCACCAAGGCTGCTGGCAGTTCTACCGTCTGTTACAACAAGAATGATCGTGCCGTCTGCTCTCTGGCCGATGCCTGTTCTCTGAGCTCTGCCCGTATTACCGTCCTGATAATGGAAAACTATCTCGTTTCCGTCCTTCTGTATAAGGGTGTTGCCCTTCTGGAAGGAAACTGCATCACGGATGCCAAGCTCATCTGCTTTTTTCTCCGTCATTCCCTCGTTAACAACAAGAGTATTGTCGTTCGTAATTCCGAGAAACGTCCTGTCTGTATAGCCGTCGTTATGAACGCACTTGCCCTTTGAATAGGTAAGGCCTATGGGCGTGTAGCCTGTTCCTCCTCCGCCGTAGTCGGGGAATTCACCGCCGTTGATGGCAGCTACCGCATTATAAAACTCGGTTATATGGAAAATATCGTCACCTGACTGAGCTCCGGGGCGGCTCTCGGCAGAGGTGCCAACGAATATTCTTGAGGGGTCCTTTACGAGAAGAACGTATGCCTTGTATCCTGAGCCACTGACAGTTTCAAAGATCATACCGTCCTTGGCATTGGCCCATTCGTTTTCGTCAATAACAGTATCTCCTGAGGTATAGTCGTCAATGGAAATAATATCCTGCACCGTTTCCTCGCTTCTGTTAATAATACTGTCAACGGTCTTTCCGTCAAGGAAAAGACGGGGCACCCATTTTGCAGCGCTGGAATGCTCTGCCGACATAACGAGAAAATCACGGATCGTGGTGCTGGGGCCGTGAGCAATAAGAGCAACGCTTGAGAAAACGAAGACTATAACAAGTGCAAGGGCAAGGCCGAGAGCTGCAAAGCCTCTGCCAACGTAGGTTCCCACCTTTGAGGGAGCCTTTTTTGAATTATCGTTGCTTCTTTTGGGAGGATATATCCTGCCCATATTGATAATATCAACGTCTCCTCCGTCCTCAGGGCGCTCAGGCTTTCCCGTGAGGGCAAAGATCATAGCTCTGCTGTCGTTATCGGAAATTTCCTTTTTGAAAAGCTCATCGGGGCCGGGGGCAGGTCTTTTTCTCACGTTATAGTGATCGGGCCTTCCGCCGCCGGAGTGATGAGCAGAGCTGCCTCTGCCGGTTTCTGCAGAGGGTCTTCTCACAGGGGCCTCCTCTGTGGGTCGGCGTATCGCTTGGGCACCTTCTCTTCTCTGCACAGGTCTCTCGGCAGCTTGCGAGGGAGCAGCTTGTCTCCTTGCGGGAGCTTCAGCCCCGGCAGGAGCATTCTGGGGGCGGGGCCTTACATTCTGAGGGCGGGGAGCCACATTGCCCTTGGCGGTGACTGCACTCTGACTCTCAGGTCTTACAGGCCTTTCACCTTGAGGTCTCTGAGGCTGAGGTCTTGCCTCAGGTCTCTGCGCCTGTCTCGGTGCCTCTGCGGGACGTGGAGTTGATCGGGCTGCAGGTCTCTCGCCCTGAGCTGCAGGTCTTCTCTGAGGTGACACCGCCTCGGGGCGGGGCCTCCTTGCAGGAATATCGGCCGCTCTTTCAGGCTCTGCGGGGCCCATGCCGATCTTTGCAAGACGGGCCTTTCTTTCCTCGGCCTGTCTTTTCTGCTGGCTTATATAATTTTCCTTGAAATCATTTTGCATCGTTATCATCGCCTTCCTTTTTAAAGACTATATGCTTCTGAACGTTGTAGCTGCAGATATAAAGAAGCGCATCAACAAAGGGCTTTACCGTAGCTTCAAGCACCGTTTGCGGAGATTCGGCGTTGATGCCGCTGCAGAAATCGTGAACTGAGGAAACGTTCATAAGCCCTGTTGCTATAAGGTTAAGGGCAAGGCTTCCCACAAGGAGGTTGAAGGCCACGAGCAGATAATACTTTATCATCGTGACCAGCACCGAGCCGCCCTGCTTTTTGAATATGAGCCTGTTCAGATAATAATTGAGCATTGAGGAAACAAGCCTTGCCCCGCCGTAGGAAACGAGGGTGACCATAAGACCTGTAGCTATGGCGCTCATATAGTAGTTGAGCCCTGAGAACATCAGCCAATCGAAGAAATAACAGATCATGGAGCTTCCGAGAAACAGCATGAAGGGCGATGTGAACAGGTGCTTGAAAATGAGAGAATATATCCTCATCGAGTCTCTGACGGGCCGGAAATGAGAAGTTTCATTTTCATTGATATAAACGGTTTTTATCTTTGTTTCCCCAAAGGGGATCTTATTTCGCTTCATGTATAGAAGCATATTTGTTTCGTACTCGTACCTGTCTCCGCGAACGGCGCACATTCCGTCAAGATACTTTGTGGGTATGGCACGCAGGCCTGTCTGCGTATCGCGCACAG
>JAFQNM010000287.1 GCA_017395885.1 Clostridia bacterium
GCTAAAGATTATTCTTGGACATATATTAAAACTCACGAATGCGATCTTTGCGGGCCGTATTTTTTAAGAAAGACCCAGTAGAACACACTACTTTTAGTCTTTCTTACCCATACTTACGCTACTTTTGGTCGCTCTTTCGCACGAAAAAAGTCACTTTTGTCTACGACAAAGGTGACTTTTTTCAATGATATCCGTTCCTTGCGGAACGGGTGATATATCTTCGATATGATATCACTCTCCGAGCGATGATATATGCCTGCGGCATATGAAGGAACGGATATTATTCATTCTTTACTTCGCAGGAAGAAGGCGCCGGTTTTATTGAATTTATAAAAACAAAATGCCAAAATATTGATATATATTAAAAAAAGGTTCATCGTTTCGATGAACCTATTTTGTGGTGCTTATGCTCCTGCAAGGAGCCTTCTGATTATCTGCACGTCTATGGAATTGACGGCGCCGTCGCCGTTAAGGTCTGCGTTTTCGGTGGGGAGCGATGCGCTGCCGGATACGATCTTTGCAAGCTTATTTGCATCTATTCCGTTGACCTTTCCGTTTCCGTCCACGTCTCCAACCAATGCAAGGGAAGGGATGACCGTTACGTCGGTCTTTGCCGTGCAATAGAGGCAATGACGGGATTTTTCGCCTAATGCAGTTGCGGTTGGCTCCTTATCGACTGTAAACTCTGAGGAGTAGGTGTGGCCGTTTGCCGGCAGGATAACGGTCTCCATCTCGTACTGACAGACGTTGCACTTATATACCCGGCTACCCTCAGCGGTGCAGGTGGGGGAGGTCACGGTGCCTGCATCCTTTATATGAGGCCCTGAGACGGTATGGCCGCAACGTGAGCACTCCAGCTTGTGAGAGGCGCTGCCGGTCTGAGCGACGACCGTATAGGAGTGCTCGCCGCCGCAATCCTTAAAAGCATAGTAGTTTCTCATTGCTCCGTCGGGAATAACTCCGCTCCTCAGAACGGCTACCTCTCTCGGAGATGCGGAAAAGGCTATATAGTCTATTTCCACATACTGACCGGGAGATGACGTGGTTCCCTCAAAGAAGTCGAGACGCAGCTCAGTGAGTAGGCCTGACCAGCCTGCACAGGTCGCCATATTGAACGTGACGTATATATCATTGCTTGATGGCGCCACCTGCGTTTTTATATTCTGTATTTCCGATTGGGCATCGGTGAAGAAGTACAGTGAAAACTGAGTAGTGAGCGTCATATTTGTCTTTAGCTTCAGGGTGATATATTTATACCTTGACGTGTCGATATACTCGGAGAAGCCGGACATATTGAGATACATAAAGGGGTCGATCGTAGCCGTGCTCGGCTCAACGAAGAGCCTGTCCTTATGGACCAGATAATAGCTGTTGACCTGGTTTTTTGTGGATACTATACGTTCAATGACGCCTGAGGGTATGAAGGTGGGAGCCATAGACGAGAGCTCATCTGAGGTGGTAAGGTAAGAAAGGGTGCCTTGCTTTTCGCAAACGGGGGTATCGTTCCATACCATGGCAACGGCGTTTATAACTGCACGGGGAGAGCCGTCTGCCGAGTAGTTTCTTTGGGTATAGGTTCCGTTTTGGAGAGTGACGATGGCGCTGGAGCCGCCACCGTCCAGATAGAAAACGCTGTTGTAGCCAAGCTCTGAGCAGAGCTTGAATACGTGCCTGTACTGAAGTCCCTTATAGGTGCCGTTTGTGGAGGCGTTGACGTTTGCAAACATAACTGTGCCGTCGTCCTTGATGCCGATAAGTGAGGTGGGATATTCAGAGCTTCTTGTGTCTGCAAGGGTCTGTTTATCGTCCACCATAACGTGCATATGTCCGCCTATGGCATCAACAACGTCCTGCCACAGGTCGGTGTTGCCGAACTCATCAATGAGGGAGAGATCGAAGGAAACGGTATCTCCAATCTGATAAGAGGAAAGGTCAAAAACACGGCTGCCTCTTGCTGTGAGGATGATGGTGCTATCGTCTATTGTGGGGCGGCTGGTGGAGCCCTGAGGGTAGATGGCGCTTACCTTGGCTGTCACCTTATTATCAACGGTAAAGGCGGAGCTGTCGGTGGTGAGAGCGATCTCGTATGAGTCGTTAAGGGCGTAGTTCATGGAGTTTATGCGGTGGTTGTATACAACGAGAGAGTTCCATGCAGGCAGACGGTTGAGGCCGTCAGCCACAAGGGATGAGCCCTTTGTTTCGTTTTTTACGCTGACGGTGAAAACAGGGGCTCCCACAAGGGGCTGATTTTTGTCCGTCACGCCGAAGGCAGACTTCAGAGAGGCGGTAGTGCCTGCGCCTGAGGTGTTTTTGTAGTTCTCCATACCGAATTCCTGAGTTGCCCAGACCTCACGGTCGATGATCATAACTCCTCTGGTGGTCTGCAGTGTGCTTTTTGTAACGTTTGTGTTGGAATTGACGTTTGTCATCCAAAGGTCGCCGTTGATGGCGGCCAGAACGGTCTTTCCGTTTTTGGAAAAGCTCCGGGCGGCAGAGGCAACCGTGGTTCTCGAAACGGTATAGGAGCCGCAGTTGAGAACGTCGATAGAGAGGTTGGTGTTTGAAAGGTCGCATTCTGCAAGGCGAAGGATCTTGCCGGAGCCGTATGTACCGGAAAGATTCATCTGAGTATAGCGAACGCCTGTCTTTGTGCCGTCTGAAAGGGCTATCTCCTCATAGGATCTTCCGCTTTCACCGGTAACGGTGCCTACGGGAGCCGGAAGTGCACATACGACCGCAGCGTGGGCAAAGATAATTGCCACCGTCAGAATGGCGGATAAAAATTTTTTTGTTTTCATAGCGTTCCTCGCTTGTGTTTCTCTTTTCATTATACGGTTTTTGCAAAAATATGTCAATGAGTGAAAAACGGGGAAAGGAAGTAAAGATTTTTGTGTATTGTAAAGAGGGAAGTGATGATGTATAATAAAATAAAGATGAGGTGAAAGGGAATGAAATACGAAAAAGAGATCGGTGAGATAAGAGATATCATAGAGAATGCACGCCACGGAGTATTTTTTGGCGGAGCCGGGGTTTCAACGGCAAGCGGCATTCCTGATTTCAGAAGCTCAAAGGGGCTGTACAGCGATCCTGCCGATGGAGCTGAATACTGCCTCAGCAGAGAGTGTCTGCTTTCTGAGCCGAAGCGTTTTTTTGAGTTTTACAGAGAAAAAATGGTCTATCCCAATGCGCAGCCCAATGCGGCGCACCACGCCCTTGCCCGACTTGAGGAGAGGGGCAAAATAAAGGCGGTCATCACCCAGAATATAGACGGACTTCATCAAAAGGCGGGTAGCAAAAGCGTTATCGAGCTTCACGGCACCGTGTCCGGAGCCTTTTGCGACAGATGCGGCAGAGCTTTTTCGCCCGCGATCATTGATGAGGGTGAGAGCATACCCACCTGCCCCGTGTGCGGAGGCACCGTCCGACCTGACGTTACCCTGTACGGCGAGGCACTTCCCGTGGGGGCGTTTTCTGCGGCCAAGGAGCACATATCAAGGGCAGATGTGCTTATCGTCGGCGGCTCATCGCTGACCGTTCAGCCTGCTGCAAGCCTTGTTTCTCTGTTTTCGGGAGAGCATCTTATAATTATCAATTATTCAGAAACACCCTACGACGGCCTTTGCGAATACGTTATCCGCGACTCGCTGACAGACGTGCTTGCAAAGCTTGCAGAGTGTTAAAAAACTGAAATAAGGAGAAATCGAAAAATGTCAAACGGGTTTTCATGTATGATATGCGGTGGCGCTCTTATTATTCAGAGCTCAGAGGTGGCAGTGTGTGAGAATTGCGGAATGAAGCATTCCGTAGAAAGCCTGAGAGCGTCAATGAGCACTTCTCAGGCAACCACTACACCTGCACCCGCACCTACACCTGCCTCTTCCTCTACCACTGTAATGGTCAGCTCCGCAATTGCGGGACTTGTCCAAATGGCAAAATCTTCGTTTGAAAGCGGAGATTACAGCAAGGCAGCGTCATATTCTGAAAACATATTGCTTAAAGACAGAACTATAGTTGAGCCCTGGTACTGGAAGATAGTAGCGTTGCTTCAGCAAAACCACGAGAACAACACCTTGGTTGCTGCAGGCTACTTTGCAGACGCCTGCAAGGCTGTGTCTGACAAGGGAAGGCTGACGGAATTGCTTTTGGAAAGCTTTCGCAAGGCATCATTTTACAGTAGTACCACGGTGCCTGTTGTATCAAAGCTCCTGGAGGGAGACTGCGGCGTTGCCGAGGCGTTTCTTTTCGAAGCTTTGAAACTCGGCAAAAAGACTGTTGATAAGAGACTGGACGACTGCCTTTCCCGAGTAAAGGAATACAGAGACGGCCATCCCCTGTACGGACAGCTGATTCGCGATGGATGGAATCGTCAGGCCCCTGAAATGAAAGTGAGAGCCGAGGTTCTTGAAAGTATATGGAACAAATTCAGTGAAATTTTTCCCATAGAAAAGCCTGTTCTGGAGATCATACAGGTTATTGGTTCCTTTGTTGAAAACGGAAAACACTATCTGGAATATAAGGACTGGTGGCTTACTGACGATAAAATCAAGAGAGTTGGCGAAAAGGCTGCAAAGGCTATGGATGAGAAAAAGTCGAGAGTGGCTGCCGAATACTGGAACGCCCACCCCGAAGAGCGGTTGGCTCTCGAAGAGACGATCAATCGTGCAGAGGAAAAGCTTGAAGAAGTAAAGGGCAGGCTTAACAATCTTGACAGTGCCAAAAAACTCAAAAATCTGGAAGAAGAGCTTCTTCTGGCAAGAACGGCATATGGTGCGCTGGGTGCCCTTCAATTCAAGAGAAAGAAAGAGCTGGTAGCGCTTATAGAAAATCTGGAATACGAAGTTTTAGAGGCAAAAAAGCTGCTGGATCACGATCTGGAGCGTATAAACCGAAAGATTGCCGAGATTGAAAACAATATTCAAGTGCTTAAAAACAAGAGAGATTTTCTGGAAGCATAACGGCATCTGAGATTTTTGAAGAAAATTAGAACGTGAGGTCTGTTTCTATGTTTGAAATAACAAAAGTGCTTGTTGATACCGGAGAAGGCACGGTCAGCTCGCCCTCCTTTTCCTATAAGGTATGCAATACAGCCGATTTCTTCACCTTTCCCATAGCCAGCGGCTTTGTTTACCAAACCGAGGTGGTCTTTGTTAATGAGGAGATCAGCGCCATGGTGTCTGCATACGGAGAGGTTGAGTTTTACGATTCAGAGAAAAACCTTCTTGCAAAAGCATCCATTACCCCTGACGGAGAAGGCCGCGGTCGCTATACAGACGTAGCCTGCAAGGTGGACGGCGACAGGATCATGATAAGATTTCCAGAATATGAGTGGATAGATAACTATCCACATTGTGACGGCGAGTCTGACCGATGGGATACCCGTGTTGTCGGATACACAGCCCCCATCGTATTCACCATTTCCGGCCAAGAGGCTGTAGTTGCAGAGGGTTGACGGATCATGCTGTTTTATTACATACGGCACGGGGAGCCCATATATGACCCCGATAGCCTGACCCCTCGCGGAAAGGTGGAGGCAGAGGCTCTTTCCGAAAGACTTTGCAAGGCGGGCCTTGACGAGATATACGTATCCACGTCAAACAGAGCGAGGCAAACGGCCGCTCCCACTTGCAAAAAGCTTGGAATCGAGCCTACCCTTGTTGATTTTGCAAACGAGCATTATGCATGGCTGGATTTTACCGTTCAGAAGGAGGACGGCAGCAAAAGCCGATGGGCATTTCAGGATGAGAGCGCCATCAGGCTTTTCACAAGTGCCGAGATAAGAGAGCTCGGCGATAGGTGGTATACCCATCCCTTCTTTGCAAAGGGAGGCTTTAGGCAGGGAGTTGAGAGGGTGTATAACGAGGCAGACCGATTCTTTGAGGCACTCGGGTATAGCCACGAAAGATATACGGGCAGGTATAGGGTGAAGGCTCATAACGACCGTAGAGTTGCTCTGTTTGCCCATCAGGGATTTGGACTTGTTTTTCTCTCCTGCCTGCTTGATATACCGTATCCCCAGCTTTGTACCCGTTTTGATATGTGCCATACGGGAGTGACGCTGATCGATTTTTCGCCCGATAAGGCAGGAGAATATTGCATCCCTAAGGTGCTGACTCTCTCAAATGAAGGACACCTGTATGCAAAGGGCATCCCCTCAAATTACGGAGAATTCTGAACATATGAAAAAGAACCCTGCATAGGGTTCTTTTTTGTATGTTAAATTCCGGTTTTACGGGGAGGGGAGAACGGTCGCTGAATGGTCGCTTTTTTGAAAAAAAGCTCCGCAAAAAACTTTAA
>JAFQNM010000288.1 GCA_017395885.1 Clostridia bacterium
ACAGCGACGGAAACGTTCTATCATACAACTGTATACTTGATATTCCCGAGGACGACTATCAGATAGTACAGTCAACGGACGATGGATGTATATGGCTTACAGGCTCTATGAACGACGTAATCAAGATCAAGGATCAGAATATCGTCGCCCAGTATGAGGACCTCGACACCCTGATAGTTCATCCCTCAGGCGAATGGGGTATAGACTACTTCACCTCCAACGAATGTCAGAAGATCACGTTCACAAGCGAATATGATTACACAGCAGAGCCTATGGTATTCGAAGAGGCAGATACGATCATGAACCTCTTTGTGGACGAAAACTATATCTACGTTTGTGCTTCCGCAGCCGACGAAAGCGGTCATAAGGTATTTGTATATGACGAGAACGGAGAGCTTCAGATGACTCTTTGCAACGCTGAGGGAGAAGGACTCGGAAGCATCACCTTCGTTACTTCAACAGATAACGGCTTTATCGGATTTGACGGCAATATGCGTGACGTCCTGCTTTGGAACACTGACGGAGACTGTATCGCTCAGATCGAAGATTCCGAGCTTTTCGGAACCTCTTATCCCTGGTTCTGCTCTTCTGCTCTTCTCTCTGACGGCACCATTTTCACAATAATGACAGAGGAACGCGCAGACAGATCTGCAACTGAACTTTTGGCCTTTACAGTTAAAGGCTTCTAATAATACAACAACGAGGAGGAACACTATGAACTACATCGGAACTTGGAAATTTCACTCTATCGGCACTTTTGGAGAAGAGGGTATGGAATACCTGAACGCTGAAGAATATATCAACGCACCCATGCCTTATATCGACGAAAGTGACCCCGAGGCCGTCAACGATGAAAAGAAAGAGCGCAACAAAATGATAAATACCTGCATCGAGGTCTGCGAAAACGGTGACCTTTATATGCTTATGCCCCTTCCCGAGGGCGTATCTCAGGAGGAGATCGATGCCGCAGTTGCAGAGGGAATGATCTCCCTTTACAATGGAATGATGTGCGACAGCCCACTTAAGTGGGAAGACAGAGACGGAGAATTCTGGCTTGATACAGGTATAGAGGGTGAGGCTTGCGGCGAGGCTACCGATCCCTGGGTAAAGGCCATTGACGAAAACGGTTTCTTTAACTTTGTGAACATCAGATTTGTAAAGGCAGACTGAAAACGAATAATTTATAAAAAGGTGGTATATATATGGGATTATTTGACGATCTTAAAAGAATGGCAGGCTCTACTGTAAAAAGAGAAGCTACAAACGCAATAAGAAATGCTGCAACGGATGCAAAGAATGCAGTGGGAAAGGGCAGAAATCACACTGAAACATTTACCTTCCCCTATATTCCTCAAAGCCTTGCAGAGCTTCAGGCTCTTCCCGAGGCTTCCCTCGACAGTGCGTTCAAAACGACAGCACTTACTCTTGCGGTGCTTTGCAACTATGAATATAACCCCGAGGCAACCTTTGAAATGCTGGACTGGCTGAAGGGTCCCGCTGATCTTTCTCCCTTTGAGCGTCAGTTTATTAAGGAGCATTTGGGAAGCGCAACATACAAGGCTCGCTCATATTTCCACGGCGCAACACCTCAGAACGGCTACACCCCCACGTCCCCTTACACGATTACCGTTATTGAAAACCCCTACTCCTTTGACAACGAAAACTGGGCTACTCTTTACATTCAGAGCGGCGGAGCAGACAATCCCCGCGGTATGAAGCTCAGACAAAAGCCCTCCACCGGCCAGTGGTTTTTGAATGAGATCCAGTGTCTGAGTCAGATCAGACTTCCCGTTGAAGAAGATCCCTGGGCTTAAAGATGGCAAGCGAGATCTATAACAACTCGGTAATATGCGCTGCTGTTCCCGAAGGATGGAAAGCATTTGAAGCCATAGACAGCGGCGGCAATCTGACCTTAAAGAAATTCCACGTATACAAAAATGCTGAGACACCTATGGATATTTTCCGAAAGGCAGGTATCACCGTTTGCTATTTTGCAAAGGGAGATATCTATCTGTCTCCGAGATTCTTTTACGACAACGTTGAGGATATCGAGCCCTTTGAGTTGGGGGAGCACCTTTGGCAGGGCTACACCTGCACAAGCCTCGGCTACCCGTACACAATGCTTGAGTCTCACTGCGACGGAGTTGTCTTTCAGGTAATGATCCTTACGGAAAACAACGGCGAAAAAATTGCCCTTGAGGATCCCGACGTTACAGAGATCCTGAAAAGCATAAAAGAAGCATAAAAAGGCAGTGGCAAAGGCAAAGATAGCTTTGCCTTTGCCACTTTTCACGGAGGAGACATGAAAAAAATGTTTTACGTTATAGCAGGTATAGCTTTGGCTGTGGTCACAGTACCGATCCTGGTATGCCTTACCACAGGCTGCAAAAAAGCAGACCCCGACACTATCGACGGCGGAGTTGTCAAATCCTACACCGACCCCGATGCTCCAAAGGTCATCGAGTCTACGGAGATCACTGATTTTGACTGTACGGTCTCGATGCTCTCCTCCTCTTACGAAGAATTTCGAGGAAGAGAATATTCCTTTAAGGCAACACTTCAGGATAACTCGGTAAAGGGTACATATTCCTATTATACAAGAGGAAGCGACGACCGCGCCGACTACAGCTTTGAGGCTGATGATGGCTTTATGAGCTCTCTTTACGGCATAGTTTCAAAATACGAGCTTTCTCAGCACAACGGATATTACCATTTCGTATCAGGTCTCCCTGCAATGTACGGCTCAAAGCTCACGGTGCTCTTTGCATCCGGCGAAAAGATATACGCAAGCGATAATCAATCAAGCTTTATCGGGGCTGATGTCCTTCGTGAGCTTATTGCTCTTTTTGAAGGCAGTGCAGGAGTAAAAAACGAAAAGGAGTGGAGCGGCATAGAGTTTTCCCGCTCTCACATGAACTGGAACTATTGCTTTAACATCAGCATACTTCCCGATGCAGAGGGAAACACCGTGGTATCAGGCTTTTGCAACGACTCCGACGGGACCGAATATTCCGTGGATGACTATTTTGTGATTTCAGACGAGGGACTTGAGAAGCTGAAGGCACTTAGCCTCGACGATCTGCCTAAGGCAAAAAAGAAGCCTTTTTTCGGAATTCAGGTCGATGACGAGACGACAGAAAAGCTTTTGCTGTTATATCCCGACGGCAGCGAAGAGGAGAAGGAGCTTTCGAGTGACACCCTGACCGCAATATTCGACATAGCACTTTCGGAGTTCAAGCGAAACGCCGAAAACAATGCAAGCGATACATCTGAATAAAATGAAGCCGTACCCGAAAATCGGGTACGGCTTTTACTCTGTTTCTTATTGCAAAAATGAAAAAAATATGTTATAGTTATCGTTGTACACTCAATTGAGAAAGAAGGATCGAAATGATAAAGATCGATATTTTCTCGGGCTTTCTCGGCGCGGGAAAAACAACTCTTATAAAAAAGCTCATCGCTGAAGCCTTTGCAGGCGAAAAGCTCGTTGTTATTGAAAATGAGTTCGGCGACATCGGAATCGACGGCGGATTTCTTGAGGAGGCAGGCATACAGATAACAGAAATGAACTCCGGATGCATCTGCTGCTCCCTTGTAGGCGATTTTGCAAAGGCTCTGGAGGAGGTTATCGACACCTACAAGCCCGAGCGTATCCTTATTGAGCCATCCGGAGTGGGCAAGCTTTCCGACGTTATCAAGGCCGTTGAAGACCTCAAGCTCGACTCCATCACACTCAACTCCGCAACTGCTGTTGTAGA
>JAFQNM010000289.1 GCA_017395885.1 Clostridia bacterium
TATTTCTAGAGGTTTGTCGATAGTCTGAGCATGGAGCATAATTGCTCCATGCTTTTTCTGGCCCCAATATCCTGCTTTTTTCCAGTGAGTTGTGAGGACGCTGATCCTCAGAACGGAGGAAAAGTTACTTTCACCCCCGGAGAGGGCATAAAAACCGTAGTCAAAGGCTCGTACCTGAAGGATTATTCCATCTCCAATGAGGACGATAGCTCCATATTCCCCATGGAGCTCATAGTCATCGATCCCGAGGAGGGCCTGAAGGTAGAGGCAGAGGTGCTCCAGAGCGGCAAGTGGTACACCCTTGCAGACCATAAGAACTGGGAGCCTGTCTACGTTAAGCTTTCCATAGACGGAGAGCCCCTGACAGACGAGCAACTTGATGCCGCAGCCTTCAATATCCAGATAACCTGCGGTAGAAATAAGAAAAAAGCAGAATCTCTTTCTTACAGAATAGAGCGTCTCTACGGTGAGTCAGCCGTTAAGATACATATCGGTGAGAATGAGGAGGGAAGCTACGTTGCTCCCAAAACAGGAAAGTATAAAATGGTCGTTGGCGTAACGGCTACTGCAAATACAGGCGTTAACCTGACGGCAAACGATAAAGTAAGCTTTGTTGTCAAGCCAATTTCCCGTCTTGTGGCTTGGATCATCAACCTGCTTATTATTATAATTGTAATAATCATTATTTCCACCATACTTAACCAGAAGGTTCTGCCTAAGAATATAGCACACGTTTCAACAGCGTTTACCGAAAACGGAGACCAGGTAGACGGTATCCGTGCAAAGGTAAAATATTCAAAGCAGGGCAGCAAGAAGGGCAAACTGGTAGTGTCCACACCGTCTCAGGTGTCCACCAATTCAGTTTGCAGCGTAACTCTCACCCTTGAGGCGATCGATAAGCGTATCGTAAAATCCAAGGATAGAAGAGTAGCCATTGTTGGAATCTCCTCTCCCAACTCAAAGGTATCCATCAATAACCTTGAGTATGAGAAGGACGCCCAGACAGGTAAGTTCAAGGATCCCACCCAGCCTGAGCTTCCCGACGGACAGATCAAGCCTATCAGAAAGCTGACGAAGATCATAAACATTGATATAACCACGTCAAGCTCCTCCCTTGTATGTACTCTGAAGCACGAATAATTCAGAGAAAAGGGAAGTAAAGAAAATTCATTTTTAAAACAAAAAATATAAACAACTTTTTCGGAGGAAAAAATGAAGAACAAGTCAGAAAAACTGGGTATTAACGTTACCCCCGCAACGCTGTTCGTTGGCGTTGGCGGTATCGGATCCAAGATCGTCACCAGAGTTGCATCCATGTGCGTTCCCGGCGAAACAAAGAACCTTCGTTTCGTAGCAATGGATACTAACGTAAACGACCTCAGAAGCGTAAAGGGTTCAGGAGCGAATATAGTTCCTATCCAGACCTCCTCTCCTCAGAGCGTTCTTGATTATCTTAAGAACGATGAGGATGCAAGAAACTACTGGTTCCCCAACAATACAACTCTTTATTCAAAGACAGTATCTGAGGGCGCAGGTCAGGTAAGAGCTATCTCCCGTCTTGCACTCAACGCAACTATCAAGACAGGTGAGATCCAGAAGCTCTATAAAGCTATCGATAGCCTCTTCCTTAAGGACGATGAGGACCTTAAGCAGGCACTCAGAGTAGTAGTAGTATCCTCTGCAAGCGGCGGTACCGGCTCCGGTATTGCAATGACAGTAGGTATGCTCATCCGTGATTATATGCGTAAGCATTACAGAGAGAAGGCGCTTATCGTTCGTGGATTCCTCCTTCTCCCCGGTGTAATGGATACCGTAATCAAGACAGAGACCGAGCGTGAGAGCCAGAGAAGAAACGGCTATGCAGCGATCAAGGAGATCAATGCATTCATGATCAAGGCCAGCGGCTTCTGCGGCGTCAGAAAGGATCTCGAGAGATATAAGGAGCTCCATATCGACGTTCCCACAACCGCAAAGGGAACAGAGCGCCTTGATAACCTTCCCTTCGACTTCTGCTTCCTTCTTGACCGCGTAGACCAGAGCCAGGAGAGCATGCTCACCCTTGACCAGTATATGTCCTTTGCGGCACGCAGCCTTTACGAGCAGAATATCGGACCTATGCAGTTTGATGCATTCTCTATCGAGGATAATATCATCAAGGAGTTTGCAGACGGTAATAACCTTGGCCGTAACCGTTTCGGCGGTATCGGTGCATCTGCCCTCAGATATCCGTATGAGCTTATTGCAGATTACGTTGCATACAGCAGAGTTAAGGATAGAATCGGCAGCGGCGATACAGTAGGCGAGTGGCTCAAGTATGATAAGAAGTTTGAGCAGGCAAAGGCAGAGTTCAAGAAGAGAAGAAACTCCTCCAATACTGCAGCTCCCAAGCTTTCCGAGATCTACGTTCAGGAAGTAAAGAACGGCGACCAGAGATTTGATACAGACCTTAAGAGATATATCTCCGAAGACGTTGATAATGCAGATTCAGCTGCAGATATGAAGATCAAGTCCTTCCTTTCCAGCCTTGAGTCAGAGCTTAAGCGTGCATTCGAGGGCATCCCCGATATGAAGTCCAAAATCACATCCCTTAACGGGCTCCGCGGCAGAAAGGAATATGCAAGCAACCCCGATGAGAGAGGCCACGCAACAGATGACCTTATCGTTATCCGCGGCTACCAGGATACAGTAAAGAAGCACGCAGCAAACAGCACAAAGGCACTTGCACAGAGCATCCTTCTTGACGGCCCCGCAATCGTAGATGACAGAGTTGCACCCTACCACCTTGAGTCTCTCTTCAAGTCCACAGAGGGAGCAATGCATCCTAACGCAATGCGTTATATGCTTTATAAGCTCTATAACGAGATCACAAAGAGATATGAGAAGGCAAAGAAGGAGAGAGACGATATTATCGTAAAGCTCCAGCTCTTCTCCTCCAATGCAGATAACGTAGAGTATTTCGACGTTAAGGCACGCTACTCTAAGGAAGAGGAGCGTAATATCGATGAGGTATGCCTTATCGAGAATACAGATATGGATGTGCTCTCTAAGATCACAGGCGGCTTCACCGCATTCTGGGA
>JAFQNM010000290.1 GCA_017395885.1 Clostridia bacterium
GAGGCGAAGGAGCAGCGGGCTTCAACGAGCGTGCTGCCGATGTGAACTGTGACGGTATGGTTTCTCTGGTAGATGCCAATCTTATAACAAAAATGTTTGTTGGAATCCCTCCCAGCAGGCAGACCGTCTTGCCGTGTGTTTCTTCAGTTGTGTATAAAGGCGGAGCATCTGCCGTTATCGGTGCGAAGAACGGATGCTGCAGCTTCGGTATTGATCTTACGGGATTTGATTTTGAAGAGCGTGACCGCAATGCCGTTGCTGTTGATATTGATCTTCCCGAAGGAGCAGAAATCAGCGCTTGCCCTATGTATAATAACAGAGAAGCAGCCTCGATAAACGAGAATTGCACTGCTGTCAGTACGGAATACGGATATGCATTTGAGCTTCCCGCTGAAAACGGCAGAAGACTTACCGGCATCATGCTGGAGATAAGCGGATGCAGCACGTCCGTGGCCATTTCTGAGATGTATATGTGTAAAAACGTGGAGAGCGCAGAATGGATATGTGAGAACAGGATCGCTCCTGCAACCCTTGACCGTCAGTCTCTTTCTGTTAACCTCGAGGGTGAAAAAACTGCTATCAGACTTGTGGGTATGACGGATGACGACAGAAATAACACGAACGGTGGTATGTACCACGATTTTGTAAATACAAAGTGGCCCTCAATTGCTGTGGACGAAAACGATAACGTGTACGTTGTTGGATCGGGAAACCGAATGGCCCACATTGATCCCTTCGGTAATACGCTGCTTACCGTCAGCCGTGACGGAGGAAAGACGTGGGGTAAGCCTCAGAATATCAGCAATACTGTAATGGATGACAGAGATGCCGGAATTCTGTATCTCGGTAACGGAGAAATGCTTGTTTCATACTTTACCTCAGATGCTACCTCGTATCTGTCCGGTGGTAGCAATTATTCTTCACTGAAGCCTTATTCACAGGGGGGAAGTGCACCAAACTGGGCGGCAGAATGGGATTCCTCATATAATCCCAAGGGCGGCATAATAGGAACGTATCTTGATATTATCTCTTATATAAATAGAACTGATTCCTCTTATGATATGAGTGCTGCTTCCTACATTATAAAGAGTACTGATTACGGTGCAACTTGGAACACAGAGTACTATGATTTCCTTGGTGTCGGATACACGGCAAATGCTGCTGCAATGCTTGATAATTATCTTATAACCAGACCCGGAACAGAGGTTCCCGTCACCTCTGCTCATGGTCCTATGCTCAGATCGGATGGAAGGATCATATTTGCAGGAAAGGTAATGAATGCAGTTGACAGGCCTATGGATTCCATGGCAGTCTATATCAGCGATGACGGCCTTGAATGGAGCTATCTATCAGAGATCCCCACTCCCTACGGCTATTACTACAATAACTTCCATGAGCTTTCAGTTACTGAGAATGCTGACGGAGCACTTGTTTGCGCAATACGTGCCCAGACCTGTAACGATAAGCAGACAGCCCCCGCTGCTACCATATATACCGCCTTTTCATATGACGGTGGTATTACATGGACAGTTCCTCAGCCTACAGGACTTGACGGAACACCTCCTCACGTTGTTACGCTTGAAAACGGTGATATTATTATGACGTATTCAGACAGGACAGATCCTCGCTCCATTCGTGCCGTTGTCAGCACAGATGGAGGAAGGACATGGTCTGAGGATGCAGTAATATCAGATAATTTCTTTAGCGGAGACGATATGGGCTATCCTGCAAGTGCAGTTCTTTCCGACGGAACGGTAGTCTCCGTTTGGTACGGAACATATAAGCCGGGAACGGCAAACGAGCAGTATTCCTCAATACTTTCAAAAAGATGGACTTATGAGCTCGACTAAGAAAAAACACCTGTGCAGAATGCACAGGTGTTTTTTACTTATATGCGATGCTCAGAATATAGCTTTTTTCATCAAATGATATGTTGAATGAAAGAGTGCTGCAGGTTTTTTCTTTTTTTGAAATAACGCCCTCTCCGGTCATTTTACCGTATGCCTCATTTCTTGTCCACAGGCGGAAGAACTCTTCCTTTGAGGTGATGTCAGCCTTGAGAAAGCGCTTTGCAAGCCGATTCTTTTGTTCAAGGTCAAATTTCTTCGGAACATACTCAATATCAGCGCCCAATGAGGATGCATCAACAGGGATAGCGATAATACCGTTATCCTCAATAGTTCTGTTGCAGGCAATTGCAACTATAGCGCATTCCTCGGAATGAGAAATTGAAAAATCAATATCTTCAGCCTCTATATATGGTCGGCCACTATCAGATATCAAAATTTCAGTGTCGGGATATCCCAGCTTCTCAAGCACAAATGAGAGCAGCCTTCTGCCTTCTCTGTGCTGGCTTTCTCTGCTGCTGTCACATTGAGAAAAGGCAAGATATATCATTTCTTTTTAAGCTTGTATATCCACGTTCCGAAATAGAACTTGGGTAGTTTCATCATTCTTCCGATTCTTTTCGGCTCGCAGAGCAGTCGATAAAACCATTCGAGACCGAGCTTAATAAAAAGCTTGGGGGCTCTTTTAACGTTACCGGAATATACGTCAAGACTACCTCCGAGTCCGAGATATACTTTCACGTTTGGGAGCTTTGAGCGATTTTCGTGTATCCACTTTTCCTGCAGAGGAGCACCGAGGCAAACGAAAAGAATTTCTGCGCCGGATTCATTGATCAGGCGGATAGTTTCTTCGTTTTCCTCTCCATCCTTTTTACAGTATCCGTCCCTTGTTCCGGAAACTATTATGCCGGGGAATTTCTTTTCAAAAACAGGAATACACTGGTCAGCTACACCGATACCGCTCTCGGTTCTTGAGGCATCCTTTCCTCCGAAGAGATAAACGCCCTTGCCATTTCTTGCGGCAATATCCAGTACTCTTTCTCCGAGCTCAACTCCGGCAACCTTCTGCTTCAAGGGTGTTTTAAGTATTTTCGAGGCTTTTACAACGCCAATTCCGTCGGGAACGATAAGTTCGGCGGAATTAACAGTTTCATAAAAAGCTTCATTCTCAATGCACATTTGAACGATCTCAGGATTGGGAGTGTAGATTGCAGTAGTTTCTCCCCTGAGCAAGCGCTCCTCCACGTATGCAGCAGCCTCGTCCATTGTAACATTTGCAAAATATACGCCCCTGATATTTATTTTTTGAATTTCCATAAATCTCAGCCTTTCATAATGAAAAAGGCTGCCAAGGCAGCCTTGTTTCATAAATTATTTTGCAGATTCAAGATATGCAACAACGTCGCCAACAGTAACAAATTTATGAATATCGTCATCGCTGATAGAAACGCCGAACGTATCCTCGCAGAGAAGAACAAGGTCAGCAAGCTCAAGAGAGTTGATGCCGAGGTCGTTAACGAGCTGTGTTTCGGGGGTGATGTCACTTGCGCTGATGTCGAGTTCGTTTACAAGAAGCTCGATTACCTTATTATACATTGGTTTATTCTCCTTATAATTTAATTATTTATTTTACAAGAAAACGCTTGATCTTCTTGGATAGTGTTCTCTCAAAGGGATCTTTTCTTATCTCAAAGCGAGCAATGTGCTTGTAGGAGGGAAGAGTGCGGTTGATCTGAGCGATAGCTTCCTTAAGAATGAAGCTTATTGCAGTATCGGTGGTGCCTTCACCGAGAACCTCGTAGTCAGGAACGATAACTGCTGTGATGCAAACACCCTCATCGCTGTCTCTGCCGATAACTACGCATTCTTTGATTGCAGAAATCCTGTAGAGATAGTCCTCAAGCTCCTCGGGATAAATGTTTTTACCGTTGGAGGCAATAATAACGTTCTTGAGACGTCCTGTAATGTAAATATAGCCCTTCTTGTCAACCGTACCGATGTCGCCTGTACGGAACCAGCCGTCCTCTGTGAGCACCTCTGCAGTTGCCTCATCGTTTTCGTAGTATCCCATCATAACGTTGTCTCCCTTAACGAGGATCTCGCCCTCATCGCCAACGCTGTCGGGGAGCTTATCGATCTTAACCTCAACACCCTCAACAGGCTGACCAACAGATTTGAAAGAAACTCTGCCGGGACGGTTAACGGAAACGAGAGGAGAGCACTCGGTAATTCCGTAGCCCTGAAGAACTGTGATACCGAAGGAATAGAAATCCTTAACGATCTGAGGATCGAGAGGAGCACCGCCAGCTACGATACTCTTAAGCCTGCCGCCGAAAACTGCTGTGATATCAGAGAAGAGCTTTTCTCTAATGTCAACGCCTGTCTTGAGCAGGGCATCGCTTACGGACATACCTGTACGGACCTTCTTTTCTATGCCCTTCTTCTTGATCTCTGCCCATATCTTTTTGTGGATAGTCTCAAGGAAGAGGGGAACAAGGATAACCGCTGTGGGCTTATACTCCTTGAAATAGCGTGTCGCATAACGAACACCCTCACAGATTACTACTGTTGCACCGATATTTGCACCGGAGATCTGAGTTGTGGAGAGCTCGTATGTGTGGTGAATGGGAAGAACGGAAACGAGAACGTCATCCTTGTCATACTGCATAGATTTGCAGCATGCATTGCAACATGCAATGAAGTTCTTGTATGAAAGCATAACACCCTTGCTTGTTCCGGTAGTTCCGGATGTGAAGAGAATTGCTGCCATACGTTCAAGGTCGGTTTCCTGATCGTCGTATCTTGTGTCGCCACCCTCTAAGAGTGCCGCACCTACCTCAAGCATCGACTTGAAGGGAATAACTCTGCTGTCATTAAATTCAGAGGGTGCCACGGGAATAAAGCAATCAATGAAGGAGAGCGCAGATGCAGCGCCTTCTACCTTTTCATTGAGAGCAGCTGTATACACGATAGCAGAGCAACCGGCGATTTTTGCAAACTCAGCCATCTGAGCTGCGTCGACCTCTCTGTCAAGAGGCACGGCAACACCGCCTGTTATAACTGTAGCATAAAAAGCGATCATCCAGCAGGGATGAGTATCACCAATGATGGCGATACGCTTGCCGGCGAGACCTTTTTCATAAAGAGCAGTAGCAAAGCTCTTAACATCCTCACCAAATTCGATGAAGGTCTTTTCGTGCATTTCGCCATTGTCCTTGTAGATATACTGGACCTTATCCGCATAAACCTCGGCATTCTTCTGGAGCATCTGCTTGAAGCTTGTAACTTCGTCTGCAGGCACAGCCTTTTTCAGGTTATTATATGTTCTCATAGAAATCCGTTTCTCCGGCAAAGAGTGCCTCTGCCAAACAGCCGGGACTGGCAGGGCCTTGTTGGTGCAGTATGCATCCATACAAAATAATTATAATATTATTCATTAATTCTGTCAAGAAAAACTTGTTTTATACCAGGGAATTATTTCTTGTTCAGGTCGCTTTTGATCTGTGTTGTTGAAACCTCGGGAGTACGCTCAAGGTAAACTACCTCGCAGTAGTCGGAGAGAAAATCGAATTTGCCCTTCCAGTCATCTCCCATAACAAAGGTGTCAACGTGGTATTCCTTAACGTCTGAGATCTTCTGATCCCAGTTGTCCTCCGGAATAACCAGGTCAACGTAACGAACGGCCTCAAGAAGCTGCTTGCGCTTCTCATAGTCGAAATAACATTTTTTCTGCTTTTTGTTCCAGTTGAATTCATCGGTGGAAAGCGCGACGATGAGGTAATCTCCGTGCTGCTTAGCCCGCCTAAGAAGGTTTATGTGACCGTAATGAAGAAGGTCAAAGGTTCCGTAGGTGATAACTCTTCTCATAAGCTCCTCTGCAAAAATGGAATATTTCTGATAAATTATACCATTTTAGTGTTCAAAAGTCAAGAGAATGAAGAAGGTGATAATGCCCGCTGGGATAATTTAATTTTTGTTTAAATGAATTGTAAAATAACATTGACATTTGGCGAAAATACTGTATAATATTCTTGTTATTAAACTCTAAATTAAATATGCACGATTTTTGCATCTGTGCTGACAACACCGTCGAGAGCAAAGTATCGGCGGTGCTCCTCAAACATCCGATATTCAACTGTTGTTTGGCAGTAACGCAATATATGCGTTCGGATGTTCACAAGTGTCAGTTCCGAACAGGAACCGGAAGTGTAGAATCACTTTGAGAAACCGTATGCTGCAGCTACTATCTGTAGTTTGTAACACACTCTTTGCGGGGGCTGCGGTTAGGCATTTGTGAGTTCGCGCAGAGCTGTAATACGGCTTTCGCGGTCTTGGCCGCAAAGGGGGATGCAAAATGGAAAAAACAAATAAGCTTATAGAGCTCAAAGGTATTTCCGTCTCTTTTGACGGAGAAAAGATTCTTGATGATCTCAATCTTTCTATCGGAAACGGTGAGTTTGTAACGCTGCTTGGCGCATCAGGCTGCGGTAAAACCAC
>JAFQNM010000291.1 GCA_017395885.1 Clostridia bacterium
GATCACGTACTTTTTGATCTCTGCGATATTCTCCTCTGTAAGGCTGCCGTAGAGAGCATATACCTTAGCGCTTCTGACAAGAGGTCGCTCCCCCTGTGAGATGATCTGGATACACTGTGCCGCAGAGTCTGCTCTCTGGTCAAACTGACCGGGAAGGAACTCTACCGCAAAGACGTATGCGCCGCAAAGGCAGGGATCGTCGCACACAGTATCAAGCTGGGGCTCGGAAAATACTGTTTTCTTTGCATACTCAAAGAGATCTGCATCAATATTTTCCGCATCATATCTGTTTATGACACGAACGTCGGTAAGTGCCTCGATACCGAGAAGGGTACGGGCATCGGAAAGGAGAGCTTTTGCCTCGTGGGCAAGCTCTTTTTTCTTTTCTACAAAAACTCTGTATACCATATTTATCACCTCTTGTCTGTCATGCCTTGAGTGCGCGCTGGCCTATATCATGACGCCAGTAAGCATTCTCAAAGCTGATCTTATCTACAAGTGCATAAGCTCCGTCAACGGCATCCTTGAGATTATCGGCAATTTCGACTGCACCGAGGACTCGTCCCCCCGCAGTTACCACCTTGCCGTCCTTGAGAGCCGCTCCCGCAACATATACCTTATCGGATATGTCCTCGGGAATATTTATCTCAAAGCCCTTCTCATAGGAGAGGGGATAGCCCTCTGAAGCCATTATTACACAGCAGGCACTTTTATCTGCAAATTTCACCTCTGTCTCAGAAAGCTTTTCTTCTGTTACCGCCATCATAACGGTAAGAAGGTCACTTTCAAGGAGAGGAAGAACTACCTGAGTTTCGGGATCGCCGAAGCGGCAGTTATATTCGATAACCTTGGGGCCCTTTTCAGTTATCATGAGACCGAAATAGAGACAACCCTTGAACGTTCTGCCCTCAGCTGTCATTGCGTTGATCGTAGGAAGGAATATCTCCTTCATACAACGCTCGGCGATCTCGGGTGTATAGTAGGGATTGGGAGCAACGGTTCCCATACCGCCTGTATTAAGGCCTGTATCGTTATCACCTGCTCTCTTGTGGTCCATGGAGGATATCATAGGAACTACGCACTTTCCGTCTGTAAAGGAAAGAACGGACACCTCGGGACCTTCAAGAAATTCTTCAATTACGACAGTCTTTCCGCTGTCGCCGAATTTGCCGTCCGCCATCATCTCTGTAACTGCACTGACGGCCTCTTCTCTTGTCTGGCAGATTATAACGCCCTTACCAAGTGCAAGTCCGTCTGCCTTTATTACTGTGGGGATAGGTGCGCTCTCAAGATACTTGAGCGCCTCATTGAGATCTGAGAATACCTCGAATTCCGCAGTGGGAATACCGTATTTCTTCATAAGCTTTTTGGAAAAAGCCTTACTTCCCTCGATGATCGCCGCACACGCACGGGGACCGAAGCAGGGGATGCCCTTTTCTTCAAGAGCGTCAACGCATCCGAGAACGAGGGGATCATCAGGAGCTACGACAGCATAATCAACAGCATTATCAACTGCAAACTTAACGATCGAATCAAGGTCTGTTGCCTTAATATCTACGCAGGTAGCATCGGCAGTCATTCCGCCGTTGCCGGGGAGGGCGAATATTTCCGTTACGTTTTTATTCTCTTTTATCTTCTTAATTATGGCGTGTTCTCTGCCGCCGCCACCAACCACAAGGATCTTCAAGTATAGGCACCTTCCTTATTTATAATTGTGTTTTTTTATTCTTATAAATGCACCTTGGGGGTTGCCTCGCTTTTTTCAAGCAAAGCAACCCCAAAGGAATATATTATCAGTGATGGAAAAGACGCATTCCCGTAAATGCCATAGCCATGCCGTACTTATTTGCGCAGTCGATGACCACGTCGTCACGGATGGAGCCGCCGGGCTCTGCGATATACTTAACGCCGGACTTCTTTGCTCTCTCGATATTATCATCGAAGGGGAAGAAGGCATCGCTGCCCAGTGCTACGCCGTCAATGGTATCCAGATATGCTCGGATCTCCTCATCGGTGAGGGGCTCAGGCTGAACGGTGAAATACTTCTGCCAGTTGCCGTCTGC
>JAFQNM010000292.1 GCA_017395885.1 Clostridia bacterium
CCTTCCTGCAGAAGCAATGGACCGACTCACTCTTTCCAACGGAAGGCTTGAAAAGTGTGAGGATAACGGCACAAGCATCGATGTTGACGAGGGCGTTCGCATCATCTGCTCCGGAGCGTTCAAGGATAGAAGACAGCTCCATATTATCAAGCTTCCTATCAGCCTTGAAGAAATAGAAACAGAAGCATTCCGCGGCTGTAGTAATCTTGAGGCAATGCATATTCCCGAGAATACAGTACGTATCGGCGAGAGTGCATTCCGCGATTGCGTAAACCTCAAGAAGCTTACGGTAGAGAATAATACGATAAAGATCGGCGAAAGAGCCTTTGAAAACTGCGCTACTCTTAAGAAGGTAGAGCTCCCCGACGGTCTTGCAGAGCTTTACGGCGGAGTATTCAACTCCTGTAAGAGCCTCAAGTCTATCGATCTTCCCTCCAGCCTGACAATTATTGGTGAAAATGCCTTTTCCGACTGCGTTGGCCTTGAAAAGGTGATCGTGCCTGCTTCCGTAACAAAGATCGATGACCTTGTGTTCAACGGATGCACCAGCCTTTCCTACGTAGAGCTTCCCGCCGGCCTCAGAAAGATCGGTAAGAGTGCGTTCAAGAACTGCAAATCACTCACAAGCGTAACTATTCCCGCATCAGTTATCAGCATTTCCGATGCTCCCTTCAGAGGTTGCGAGAACATGAAGTCCATTAAGGTTGAGCCTAAGAATATGCACTATAAGTCCGAGCCCAATAAGAGAGACGGAAGCGACTACGTTCTGTTCAACAAGAACAAGTCCACACTTATTGCATATCCCGCAAACAGCCGTGAGGTGCAGTACGATATTCCCGATAGCGTAACTGTTATCAGCGATTGGGCATTCTGCGACAGCAAGAAGCTGAACCGTATAACAATGCCTGACAGTGTTATTGAGATCGGTGAGGGTGCTTTCTGCAACTGCAGCCTGCTTGACGAGATCGAGATTCCCGATAGCGTTGTAAAGATCGATGACTGCGTGTTCAGAGGCTGTGTCAGCCTTGATACCGTAATTATTCCCGATTCTGTAAAGGATATGGGCTGGGGAGTCTTTGACGGCTGCGAGGACAAGGTGGTTGTATACTGTAACGAAGGCTCTTATGCCCAGGAATACTGCCGCCGCAACGGTATTCGTGAAGCACGCATAGAAGAAGCAAATAAAGACTGATCCCTGCATAGGTGATAACCATGAAAGCTGTATTAAAAAAAATATGGGAGTTTGCAAAAAAAGAGGTTGTGCTGTCCATTGCAATTGTGGCGGCCATAATCACGTGCTTTTTTGTGCCTCCCGATTTGGAATATCTGAAATATTTTGAGTTCAAAACGCTGATAGCACTATTCTGTATGCTTTCTGTTGTTGCGGGTCTCAAATTCACAAACGTGTTTGAGCTGATCTCAAAGAAGATGATCGGCCTGTTCCATACGAGAAGATCCGTAATATATGCGCTGGTGTTCGGAACATATTTCTTTGATATGATCGTAGCAAACGATATGTCACTGATCACGTTCCTGCCCCTTGCATATATTATTCTGCACTCCACAGGAAACGATAAATATCTGGCATTTACCTTTATTATGATGACCATTGCCGCAAACATGGGCGGTATGATCACCCCCTATGGTAATCCCCAGAACCTTTATCTGTTCTCGTTCTACGAAATGGGCCTTCTGGATTTCCTTTCCACTCTGTTTGTGCAGGCGTTAACGATTCTTGTAATGCTGTTCATCAGCGGTTTGTTTATTAAAAACGAAACGTTGCATCTTATCAACGACAAAAAGCTGGATATCAAGGTTAAGGAGCTTGTTGTATACGCAGTTCTGTTTGTATTTGTTATTCTCAGCATTTTCCGTATCGTTCCACATCTCGTAACGCTGGCCCTGGTAGTTCTTTCTATCCTGATTGTGGACAGAAAGCGCTTTAAGGAGGTTGACTATGCGTTGCTTGCAACCTTCTGCGTATTCTTCGTGTTCTCCGGAAACATTGCAAGAATACCGGCCATCAGCAATTTCATTGCAAGCATCGTAGGCCCCAGCGGTGAAAACGTGCTGGTTGCAGGTATAGTTTCCTGCCAGTTTATCAGTAACGTTCCTACTGCTATATTCCTGTCCAAGTTTACAGACGTAGCTTATTCGCCCGATCTGCTTGTGGCAGTAAACGTAGGCTCACTGGGAATTCTTATTTCCTCTCTGGCAAGCCTTATCACCCTTAAGGAGTTTTTGAAGCACCAGCCTAAGGGCTTTAAAAAGTATATACTGATGTTTACAGGAATCAATACAGCATTCCTTATAGTACAGCTGATCGTAACGTTCCTTCGCAGATGATAAAAAACCATTGCAAAGCTAATGCTTTGCAATGGTTTTTGTTTTTATAAGCTTGATTTGCTTTTGAGAGAAAACTTTCGCTCGGTGCCCTTGAGGAGGCGGGAGAAGTTTTCTCGGTGGCGCCATGCCATAAAGAGAACGGCTGCTGCAAAAAGCAGGATCGTTCCTATGCCTTTGTGCACGATGATCAGGGTGATGGGGCAGGTGAGCATTGCGGCTACCGTTGCAAGAGACATATACTTTGTTGTGAACAGCAAAGCAAGCATCAGGCAAAGGGCAACAGCTCCCGCTCTCCAATCTATAAACCAGATGGCTGACATACAAACGAGAAAGCCCTTTCCGCCCTTGAAGCCGTACCATATGGGATATGCGTGACCCAGCACCGCAAAGAGCGCCGTATATGCTGCGCCAAAGGCGTAATCTATACCGAGCCTTGTGAAAAGAAATGCAAATATTGCTATGCACACGGCGGCCTTGGAAAGGTCTATCAGAAGCACCCACCAGGCCAGCTTGTTTCCGAAACTCCTTTTGAAATTGGTGAAGCCGGGATTTTTACTGCCAACGGTGCGGATATCTGTTTTATATACCATTTTGGAAAACGCAATGGCAGGATTGAAGCCGGTTACAAGATATGCGCATACGGCGGCAGCTGTGTAAAGGATGATTTCCATAAAAGCTTCCTTTTCTTTTGTTATTCGAATATCAGGATATAGTCATATATCTCCTGCTTGCCGTTGATAATGTAAGCTTCTTTTCCGGGGTATTTCGTTGTGTAGTATGCACCGAGAGCATTTGCGCTGTCCTGGTCGGCATCGGCTCCGAAGATAACAAGAAGCACCTCACTCTCAGAAACGTCCAGAGAGTCTACCGTTTTGCAGGCGGTCTCAAGCCTGTCGGGAGAGGAGGCAAGAATGTCCTTGCCAACAAAGCCAATATAGTCTCCGCAGTGTGTTTCCGCCGTATCTCGAACGCTTTTGGATACCTCGGCGGTAATAACTCCGCTCATTGCCTCATTGAGGGCTGCTTCTATGCTGTCTGCATCGTTGGAATAGGTGTCCATCATTGAGAGGGCTGCGTAGCCGTCACCAACGGTGCGGCTTTCAATAACTCGAACGTCACTGCCTGTAAACATAGCGGCAGCCTGACGGGCGCTGAGGATGATATTTGAGTTGTTGGGGAAAAGGAATACCGTATCGGCATTGACCTTTTTGAGAGCGGCCATAATATCCTCGGTTGAGGGATTCATGCTCTGTCCGCCGTCAACGATAACGTCGGCGCCGATACCCTCGAAAAGCTCCTTGATACCGCTTCCCGAGCAAACGGCAACTGTGCCTATGGATCTTCTCGGCAGGGGCTCATCATCCTCTTTTTCGGCAGGAAGGTCTGTGTTATTGTGCTGGAGGGACATATTCTCTATCTTCAGCTTAAGAAATTCGCCGTACTGCTGGCAGAACTCCAGCACCCTTGAGGGGGTCATGGTATGAACGTGAAGCTTGACAACGGTTCCGTTTTTAACGGCGGCAACGGAGTCTCCCACAGACTGGAGAAAGTCTGTGATAACGGAGATATCAAAGGCCTCAAGGTCTGTCTTTGCTCTCTGAAGTCTGAGAAGCAGCTCGGTGCAGTAGCCAAATTCAAGAACGCTGTCCTCTGTGAAAAGGTTGATATCAGGCTCGTTTGGCTGAGCTGAGGCAGCGGGAGCAGAATCGGGCACCTCCTCTATCTCCTCGCAGCGGAGACCCTTGAGCATACCCTCAATGATGCAGATAAGACCGGCACCGCCTGAATCGACCACTCCGGCCTTTTTCAGAACGGGCAGCATGTCGGGAGTTTTTTCAAGTGTGCGCTTTGCCTCCTCAAGAAAATCGATAAGAAGTGTCTCAGGGTCATCTGCGCAGTCTCCCTCAAGGCTTTCGGTGGCGTTTCTCATAACGGTGAGCATGGTGCCCTCTGTGGGTACCATAACTGCATCGTATGCATACTGAACGCCGCATTTAAATGCCTTGATTATCTCATCGTTTCCTGCAGTTTCAACGCCTGCAAAGCCCTGAGCTATGCCCTCAAAGAACTGAGAGAGAATAACTCCGGAGTTGCCTCTGGCAGAAAGCAGCATACCGTCTGCAATACGGCGAACCGTATCCGAAAGGCTTTCGCATCCGTCGCCTGCGGCAGCGGCACCGCCGACTATGGTAAGGAGCATATTATCTCCCGTATCGCCGTCGGGAATGGGAAAAACGTTAAGGTCGTTAATATCCTTTGCATGGGCACGAAGGTTTGCCGTGCCTGCCTGGATCATTCTGGCGTATTGAACGCCGTCTACGGTTTTGGGTTTAATACTGTCCATTTTGGACTCCTTTATATTTCTGATGATATCTCTATTTCAAGGTCTGAAAGGGGATATGAGCAGCAGGGGTGGATGTATCCGTGAGGCTCGTCCGCAAGACGGCGGCGGTCAGAGGCCTTGGGGATAAAGATCTCTCCGGATACGAGCCTTGAGCGGCAGAAGCCGCATTCACCGCTTCTGCAATGAGAGGGAGGGCAAGCGATGCTTCTTTCAAGAATGCGAAGAACGGTCTCGTTGCCTGAGCCCTCAACAGTAAAAGAGGCGTTGCCCTGCTTTATTGTAACGGTGACTTTTTCCGGAGCATTGCCGGGATGATCGCTGTGCTTTTCGGGGCAAAGCATCTCGCCCTGAACCTCACGCCTTATATATTTTCTTTCAAGGCCGAGGGGAGTAAGCTCCTCCTCAAGATAGGAGTACATAGCCTCAGGGCCGCAGATAAATACGGAGAAGAGCTCCTCGGGCTTGTGCTTTTCAATTATATCGCGGCTGATAAATCCGCTTTCGTAACCGTTTTTTACCTCCCCGGAGAGCACGTATACTGCTTTTATGCGGTCAGATGAGGCAGTCAGCTCATCAAGCTCCTCTTTATGAAGCAGCTCGCTTTCGTATTTCGCTCCGTAGAGAATGGTAAGACTGCAATCCTCCGTACCCTCTGAAACGGCCTTTGCAAGAGAGAGGATGGGAGTAATACCGCTTCCTCCGCAAATGGCAAGAATGCTTTTGCAATCTCTGAGGGGCTCGTAGGTGAAGTTTCCGAGAGGAGCAGAGGCTACTGCCTTTGTACCCTCTTCCCACGTGTCAAGAATATGGCCTGATATCTCACCACCGGTCACTCTTTTAACGGTGATCCTGTAAAATCCACGGAGAGCATCTGCAGGAGATGAAACGATGGAATAGGGGCGAGTGGTATATTTTCCGTCCTTTTCAAAGGAAAAGGAAAGATACTGGCCCGCATCAAAGTATGCGAGGGAGGATGTGCCCATTTCACTGTCGGCAACGAGAGTGTAGGTCTTTGCATCCTGGCTGTGGACGGTGACGTGGGAGACCTTTAGATGCTGGCTTGCAGGGTGAAGAGCCTCTGCAAGAGCATTGACACGGTGAGCAGAGTAGCTTTTCGGAGCGGCGGCGGCAACAACAGCCGCTCTTTCGGGCATTATGGAGAGGAAACGCATGGGATCAAGTGATGAAAGATCAGTTCTTGCCATTTTTGCTTACCTCCCTGAGAATTTTAGAAGCGCAGGATGCACCGTTGGCATAGGTGCTTGAGTAGCCGTCACCTCTTTCGCCGGCGGCACCCACGAAGTAAAGTCTTTCAGTGAACCGCTCGCTGTCAGCCGACATAATACGTGTGAGCATTCTGTCCCACCTTTTCATCTCATAGCCGTAGGGAGTGCCTCCCGGGGTGGAGAGATATCTTGCAAATGTGGGTGGAGCGGCGATAACGATCTCCTCGATATAAGGCTTTATGCTGATGCCAAGCTTCTCCTCATAGAGGGAGATAAGGCGGTCTGCCATAGCGTTTTTGCGTTTTTTGTAGTCCTTTGGTGAAACTTCACCCCAGGCCTCGTCAGAGAACATGGTGGTAATGAAGATGGTGGAGGTGCCCTCAGGGCTTGAGTCGGGAATGGCGCAGTTAAGGCAGTTAGCTATCATAAAGCAGGTGTCAAGGCTGTTACAATCCCTGTACTGCTTGAGTGAGTCGGCACCGTTGTAAAGAAAAACGGAATAATCCTTGATGCCAAGCTCCTCACTTGTTCTGTTGAGACCAAGATAAACGGTGAAGAAAAGAGAAGCGGGCGTTCTTGCGTTTTGCAGCCTGAGAGCCTTTTCGGGCGCCTGCTCTTTTTCAATAAGGGCTCCGTATGCGGTATCGGGCCAGCAGTTGGCAACAACGTAGTCGCAGAGAATATCCTCGCCGCCGGCGGTAACGCCGTAGGCCTTGCCGTTTTCAACAAGGATTTTTGTAACGGGGCAGTTGTAGATTATCTCACCGCCAAGGTCTCTGATAGCCTTTTCAAAGGCCAGGGAGAGCTCGTGAGAGCGAAGACGGGGAAGGGCGGGACGGCGGCGGATATAGGAATCCACCATTGACATATAGTGGGCAAAATCGATCTCATCAGTTCCGGTACCCAGATAAGGCCAATAGGTTTTCATAATGTTCTGAGCCTTTTTCGGCATACCGAGAGCATCGAGGCATTCGTCTGCAGAGTGAGAAACTGCGCAGAGAAAATCTCTGTGCTCGCTGAAAAGAACTGCGGGATCGGGCTTTCCCTTTCCGAGATAATCGAAGCCCTTGGAGATCTTTTCTGCCATATCGAAGGCAGAGAGAACGCTGTCACGGCTGCCGGGGCAAAGCCTTTCCATTTCATCGGCAAAGTCCGAAACGCCTGTAGGCATAGTTGCATCGTAGCCATCGGGTCCGTCGGCAATAACTCTGAAGGCGTTTTTTTCATACTGCCAGTCGATGTCGAGACCGTATTTGGAGAAAAGCCTGCGAACGCTGCCGGGGGCATCCTCAGTGCCAACGCTTGCAAGCTCGTGGAGAGAAGCCTCAAATTCAAAGCGGCCTCTCACAAAGCTGGTGGCGCTTCCGCCGGGAACGGAATTTTTTTCAAGCACGAGAACGGAAAGGCCGCCAAGGGCAACGCCCAAAGCCGCAGATAGACCTGCGTTTCCCGCCCCAACGACTATAACGTCGTATTTTTTATTCATAAAGATTCCTTTCGGTTTTAATTAAAAGGTTGAAGGGATCATTTTTCGGCGCAAAAGGTAACAGGCTTGCCGAAGGCCCAGAGGCCTATCGTATCGGGGCCGACTGAGGCACCGATAATGGGGCCGATAATACAGGTGCAGATCTCCTTGGCATGGATCTCGGCCATAACCATAGCCTTGAGAGCCTCAACCTCCTCGTCGGAGCAGTCTGCATGGGCAAGATATACGGTGCTGTTTTCGGGATCGGTGATGTTTTCCTTGAGGAGAGCAACGATCTCGCGAAGGGAGGACTGCCTGCCCTTAACCTTCTTGAAGGCCACCTGAGCGCCCTCTGTGTCAGCAACGAGAATAGGCTTAACTCCTATAAGATTGCCGAAAAAAGCGCTGGAGGCAGAAACTCTGCCGGCCTTTTTCAGGTGCTCAAGGGTGTGAACGGTTGCAAATTCCTGAACGTTCTTTCTTATGGAAATGATATAGTCGTTTATATAAGCGGCATCCTTGCCCTCAGCGGCAAGCTTTGCAGCCTCAATAGCCAGCATACCCTCACCGATGCAGGCATTGAGGGCATCAATAACAAAGATTCGCTGCTCGGGATACTTCTCGAGAAGCTTTTTGGCACAGAGCCTGCCTGTGTTAACAGAGCCGGACTGCTTGGAGGCACAGCCTATGTATATTATATCAAAGCCTTCGTCAAGGTACTTTGAAAAAACGGTGTTGAACTCCTCCATAGATACCTGAGCTGTGGTAATACGCTTGCCGTTGCGGATAGTATCGTAGAGGCGGTGAGCATCCTCACGGCTCCAGGTGAGAAGGGCGGGAGATTCAACTCCGTCCTCAACGGTAGACATTCTGCAGTAATCGATATTATACTTAACGAGCAGCTCTGCTGAGAGGTCTGAGCAGGAGTCTGTAATGATCTTAACTTTTCTCATAAGCTATCCTTTCAGTTGTTACAAATTTCTACAAATACCATTATATAGAAGGAGGTGCAACCCAACATCAACCCAAAATCAATTTTTGTTGATTTTCAGGGGACATATGTGATCTTTGCCGCCTCTTGCCGTATGAAATACGGCTGTCGGGACGGCAGAAGCTCCCATCTGTCCGCCTGAAAACTTATAATAGGGGACATATGTGATCTTTGATGCCTCTTGCCGTATGAAATACGGCTGTCGGGACGGCAGAAGCTCCCATCTGTCCGCCTGAAAACTTATAATAGGGGGACATATGTGATCTTTGATGCCTCTTGCCGTATGAAATACGGCTGTCGGGACGGCGGAAGCTCCCATCTGTCCGCCTGAAAACTTATAACAGGGGACATAAGTGACCTTTGATGCCTCTTGCCGTATGAAATACGGCTGTTGGGACGGCAGAAGCTCCCATCTGTCCGCCTGA
>JAFQNM010000293.1 GCA_017395885.1 Clostridia bacterium
TCCATTGCCGGCTACAATATCGAATTTTTTGAGGACGTAAGCGACAGCGCCGACCGCGGAAGCTATCAATGGAGCACTAATACCATTCGCCTGAACGTTGCCGTAGGCACCGGGCGCGGGGGAATAGATTATATTCTCGGCCGTACTCTTTCTCACGAGCTTGTGCACTCCATTCAGAGATGGAATGCGAAGGGATATGAGGAACTGGAGAGCTTTATCATTGAGAAGATGGGCGACAGCTTTGAGGGTATGGTTTCCCGAAAGATGAAGCGCCTTGGGCTCGAATACGCTGAGGCCGTTGACGAAGTGATCGCCGACGGATGCGAGATGATGCTCAGAAACTCCAAGAGCCTTACGGAGTTTGCAAAGGAGCACAGGACACTCTTTGAGAAGATCTGCGACATTGTTGAGGAATTTATCAATAAGATCCGCGGCGCCATCTCTTCCCTTTACGGTGAGAGCACTGCCCTTCACGATGAAGCGAGGTTTATGGAGCTGTATGCAGACGAGCTGCAGGCTGTATTTGATAAGGTTCTTTCCGATGCCTTGAACGCATCGGAGGCAGCGGTGGATCATAATTTGCAGTCAAATGCAAATAAAAAAACCGCCGAGGACGGCGGGAAGGTGCAGAAAAGTGCTGCTGAAAAGTACACAGAATATGACAAGCCTATAACTGTATCGGACATAGAAACACTTCGCAGTATTGGCAGAAAAAGCATAAATGATTTCACAAGTGAGGATATTCAGAAGGCTCAGAAGTGGGCGTATAAGTTCTATAAGGAACTCGGAGTAAAATCACCGTTCTTCCGCGCTTGGTTTGGAGATTGGAGAGCCTATGATAGCATCCCTGTTGCTGTTGCGAAAATCCCTGAATATATTGCAACAAATGAAGCTCGAAAGAAAAACAGAGGAACGGTTTATAATTCTGATACGAAATTCAATGACGAATATGGTTGGGCTATTCAAATTTCCCGTGAAGGAGAAACAAACACCATTTCTCATTCTGGTGATGAAGGCTTATCCGAAATGGGTCTTGCAGGAATTAGAGAACTCATAGAGAATGCGATTTTACTCGATAGTGAAGTACATGAACATCATCGAAATAACAAACCAAACGAGAAAATTGCGTTCGATCATAAATTCTATGCACTTGGAGAAACTGCAGATGATTCTATTTCTTTGTATAAAATTACTGTAGAAGAATACTTCCAAAGTAAAACAGAGCCCGGTAATAAGAAATTCCATAATTTGCGATACATAGAAAAAATAGCTGACAATATCGGCGGACGCACTTCCGGCAAAAACCGTAGCGGCGGCTCCACAAATGATATATCAGCTATCAACTATAGTATATCCGATTTGTTCGCTCTTGTCAAGCAGTACGATAAAGAATTTAAACCCAAGCCTGTTCACGGGCTTCTTGTTGAGAAAGGCAATCCGAGAAAATTCTATCATGGTACGAACTCAGAATTCTTTGAATTTGATCTTAAAAAGTCGGGTGCAAATTACGGCGACACATCAGAAGGTTTGCTCTTCTTTACAAGCAAGAAGAGTGCATATCCCGATAGCGCAACAGACTATGCGAGAGAAATAACAAAGAAAAATGGCGGCAAGGAGACGGTCCGCGAGGTTTACATTAGTATGCAGAAACCTCTCGTGCTTGATTCAAGGGGATACTATACCACCCAGGCTTATTTCGATCAGAATAGCGACGAAATATATATTAAATTTCTTTCGGCAGATTATGATGGAATAATCATCCACAACAGCGATAAAAGCGCAGATGATGCAGTGCTTGCAATTGTTGACAATGCAGGACAGGTAAAGTCGGCTACATACTCAGAAGATCTTTCCGGCCCCACCGACAACATCGGCGCCTTTGACCGTGGGCAGAAGGATATAAGGTATTCCCGCGGCGAGAGCTACGGGGCCGTTCGGGAGAATGCTGCAACGGCAAAGAAGGACTCTGAGGGTCGCAAGCTCTCTCATCAGCAGATGGAGTATTTCTCCCTTAGCGTAATTCGTGACAAGAGAGGCAGGCTACTTCCCGTTTACCACGGTACGAAGAGCGCAGGCTTTAACGTTTTCTCAAAGAGCGATGACATCGGATATTTCTTTGCAAGGTCTCTCAGGACTGCAGAAACTTATTCCGGCACGAAGGATATCTATACTCCCGACCGGAGCTCTCCCGATTTCAGCGGTGCTGCAAATTACAAGGTTTATCTGAACATTACAAACCCTCTTATTATCGAGGGCAAGGGGGCATACTGGAACAACCTTGAGGCTACGGACGATCTTGTAGACCTCGATATAGCCATTAAATCCATCGGTGAGGACGGCAGCTGTAACGTTAAGGTTACGACAGGAATAAAGGGCAAGACTAAGAAGCATACGTTTAAGAACACAAAAGACCTTTACAGCTTCTTTGAAAGCACCTTCAACACCGAGCTTGCGAACGGTATGACAAAATACATAGATATGTCTGTTGCCGACACGGGCAAGATGGATGTTTCCGTTCAGTTCCCTTGGAACTTTGAGCAGCGCAGGGAAAGCTATGATGTCAAGAAAACGAGGGATATTGTGAGGAGAGCTTACGAATCTCCCAACAGATATGACGGTGTTATCTTCAGGAACATAGTTGATGCAGGGACACGCACCAAAATTACGCCTGATGACGTTTACGTTGCCTTGAAACCCGAGCAGATAAAATCTGTTAACAATACCAATCCCACAAGTGCGATGGACATAAGGTATTCGAGGGGTGAGGGTTACGAGGCAAACAAAAAAACCGCCGAGAACGGCGGGAAGGTGCAGTATTCGAAGGAAAAAAGAACTTTCTCCTATGATGAGCTTGTTAAAAAAGATGATCTCGAGGTTGTTGTAATTGGTAAGAAACAGCAACCTAAAACAACAAATGGCTTAATCGACGATGATTACATAGTAAAAGAAGTAAAAAAGCAATGCAAAACATTAACTACCAATGGAAAACCTGTGTACTATGTTAACGTTCCAGATATCGGCAGAAATGTTGAGATTGTAAATGATGGTATTACTCATGGATTTTCAAGACCCAAAGATAGAAAACAAGGTAAATCTAAACCGAAAGCAATAATTAATGCAAGGGTTTCTTTGGAACTTCCGAATATACTGAAAAATTCTATTGAAATAAACAGATCTTCGCGAGGTAGCAACATCGATGTTCCATTCACTCATGTAATGATAGGTACTGTAGCATTAGAAGGAACAAACGGTGAGATAGAGTTCTATGCAGTAAGGAGTATGATTCAAGAACGAAAAAATCAGAATCCACTATTAACTGAAGTGAACATATTGGGAAAACTAACTTCTTTGAAAGCAAAAAAAATAGGCTCTCCTACCGGTCAGGTCGATGGAAACATCGTTGCCCTCACAGATGGCTCAGCCTATAGATACAGTATAGCTGATCTGCTTGCAGATGTCAAGAGCGTTTTTGATGATACTTTCTCAAATGATGTTTATGCTCATTTTAATATGAATCGTCGAAACACAAAAGGATTCTCAGAACATCTACAATACTCCCGCGGAGAGGGATACGATCCTTACGCGGAATATCATTATTACGAGAATCGAAAGGTTTACGGCGAGAGCCTCGTTGATGCACTGGAGCGAACTGTAGAAACGCAGGAAGACCAGGCGATCATCGATGATTACCGTAAGGTTGAAAAAGAAGTTGATGAAATGCGCACTGAACTTGCTGCTCTTAACAATGAGATCTTCGAAACTATTTATACTCCTATGGATCAGGCTGAGGCTTATCGTATTGAGGGAATGCGAAACGATGTTAAAACACTGAACAGAGAAATTCGAGCTCTTGAGAAGGAAGTAAAAAAGGCCCGTGATAACGTTACCGTTACAGAAGGTGTTATAAGAGATCCTCAATCTTCAGAGAATGCAAGAAACAGTGCCCTGATTGGCGTTGTACAAGAGAGACAGGCTCTCACAAGACTTGAAAGAACTCTTGCGGCAAAAAAATCTGCACTTGAAGATATAACAGCGCAGATAGATGAAGCACGAGATCCCAGAAGAATGAAGCTTGAAGAGCTCCGAGAGAAAGCCGCGAAGCTTCGCCGAGAGATTTCAAAAGCAGACAAATCTCTCCTTGATCTACGCTCTACAAAGAGATTCCGTACTTTACTCGCGAGAGAACGAGCTCTTGCCATAAAGGAGACCAAGGAGCTTATGGGCCGCAGGCAGAAGGAAAGCGCAAAGCGGCAGGAGAATACGGTTCTTCGCCAGCGCATCTGGAACGAGCTGCAGAGGCTTGATAAAATGCTTGCACTTCCCTCCGTTGCAAAGCATATCCCCGATACTATGAGATCTACCGTTGCTCTACTTTCAAAGGCCGTGCCCGGCAGGGACGTTGATTACGATGCAAAGATCGCGGCCCTTGAGGAAAAGCTTGAAAACAGTACCGGGCAGGAATACCGAGAGGCAAGGGAACGTATGGCTGAATACCTTGCCAAGAAGGAGTATGCGCAGAGAGTTACCTCTGCTCTTTCCGACTTTTTCACATCCTTTGACGAGGATTCTCCCGTTTTCGATGAAGCAGTTTATAAGGAGATCGAAGCTCTGAAAAAGGAAATTGCCGGAAAATCTCTTGACGAGCTTGATAACAGCGAATTGAAGAGGCTGAACGACGTTATTTGCGCCACCAAGGCGGCTATCAAAAACGCAGACAAGGTTTTCGGAGAAAGACGCGGCCTTGCAGAACTCGGTATGGAGGGCACCGAGGAGGTGCTTTCTGCAAGTGACGATACTGCACGAGGCCCTGCAAGGCAGAAGCTTCACGATTTCCTTGAAAAACAGAAATATTCAATGCTGAAGCCCTACGAGCTTTTCGAGATCACAGGATCTACGGTTCTTTACGAGCGTTTCCGAAAGCTCCAGGCAAGAGAAGGCGTTTACTACCGTAACGTAAACGAGGCTTCTGAGTATTACAAGCGCGTTGCAAAGGAACACGGCATTACAGACAGGATGCTCCGGGAAAAGTTCTCCTTTACTACATCCGAAGGACGCGAGATCGCTCTAAGCATTAACGAGATCATGTCTATCTACCTTATGAAGGACCGCGCACAGGCGATGGTGCATCTCACGAATCCTTCCGGCGGCTTCCGTTTTGCGGGCGGTTATACTGTTGAGACTAAAAAAGCCAAAGCTGCAAAAACTGCGGACGAAAAGATACAGGCGGTTAAATACGTTTATAAGAAAACAAGCGAGCCTGTACATCTTACGGACGTTGATGTTATATCTATCGGAAATATGCTCACCAAGGAGCAGAAGGCCTTTGCAAACGCCATTCAGCGGTATATGGCCGACGTGCTCGGTGAGAAGGGTAACGAGGTATCAATGGCGCTTCACGACTTCAAGAAGTACAACGATCCCGACTACTTCCCTATTCATACTGACGAAAGCTACCGCTTCCTTTCTATTGAAAAGGCTGCCGGTGAGATCCAGCTGAAAAACCTCGGGTTTACGAAGGATCTCAAGTACAAGGCGAGCGGTCCTCTCGTTCTCGAGAATATGACGGACGTTTTTGCGCGACACGCAAACGAGATGTCTCTTTATAACGCATTTGCCGTTGAGCTTGAGAATATGAAAAGAGTCCTTAACTACTCCCCCGAAGGAGATCCTGGCGGCGGAATGAAGGCAGCTCTCGGTCAGGCATTGACTGACGAAATTGTTGATTTCATCAAGAGCGTAAACGGCGGTCTGCGCAGTGAGAGCATGGGCGTTGCCGATACAATGATCTCTCTGAACAAGGCGGCCCGCGTCGGCGCTTCCCTTTCCGTTGCGATACAGCAGCCCTCAGCAATTCTCAGATCCTTTGCAATGATAGATCCTAAATACTTCGCAGGAATCCCCGGCAAGGGCAGTTGGGAGGAAATGAAGAAATATACGGCTACTGCAGGAATCAAGGAGCTTGGCGGTGTTGACGTTAACACCTCCCGCGCAATCACCGATCAGCTTACGGAGCTTGAGGCAAAGGGACGTACTGCAGGCGCAAACGTATCCAAGGCTATTGCGAAGGCCGCTTTCATCCTCCCCGAGGTGGGCGACCGAATGGCGTGGATCTCTCTCTGGAACGCCTGTAAGAGAGAGGCGGCACAGAGCTATCACGGTGAAGCTATCCTCATTGAAGCCGGAAAGCGATTTGACGAGATCGTAAACCGTACACAGGTATACGATTCCGTTTTCTCCCGTTCGAAGCTTATGAGATCAAAAAACACCTTTGCGAAAATGGTTACGGCATTTATGGCCGAGCCTATGACGACTGCAAACATGGTTCTGCAGGCGGCGAGGGATTTTAAAACGGGGAATAAAGCGAAAGGTATTCGCGCTATTGCGGCAGTTGCTACGTCTATTCTCATTAATAACGCGCTCGTTGCTATCATATACGCTATGCGAGACGACGATGAGGATGAGAGCTATATTGAAAAGTATATCGAGGCGTTCCTTCAGAAGATGGGAACGGACGTGAATCCCGTTACATATATCCCGGTTTTCAAGGACGTGCTTTCTCTTATTCAGGGTTACGACGTTGAAAGAATGGATATGTCTCTCGTTTCAGACGTTCTCGATGAAGCTCAAGCGCTCGTTAATCTCTGGATGAAGGAGGACGCTACAACGGAGGAGTGGATGAATGCCTGGCTCTCCTTCGGCGGAAGAATACTTGACTTTGCGGGTGTTCCTATATCAAATTTCTCGCGAGACGCAAATGCGGTGTTTGTAAAGCTTCCCGAAACGTGGAAAACAAAGAGCACCAAGCAAGGATTAAGAGAGGCTCTTCGCGACGGTCTGTTTGAAGACACTCTGTTTGAGAAGTTCTGGAAGCCTTCCGATACAGATGCGAATAAGCTCTACCGTGCTATCGTTTCCGGTGATACGGCACGATACAAACAGATAACAAAGAGGCTTGATGAGGAAGGTAAGACGACCAAACAGATGCAGTCTCTTATCGTTACCGGTCTCAAGGATAACGACGAGAGGGTATCAGCTGCCGCCGAAGCTAAAAGCTCCGGAGATCTTGCGAAATATGAAAAGCTCTTGAAAGAGATCTCGAAGGATGGCTTTGCAAGCTCATACGTTGCGAAAGCTGTTGACTCTGTGGTTGCAAAGATGAATGCAGAACCGCCCGAAGAGGACGAGCTCGGCGTTCCGGATCCTCGGGAGAATGAAAAATATTCGTCCATTTACAATGCTGACGATATTTTCATTAACCTTGAGGAGGGCGATACCAAAGAGGCGCAGATCGCTATTGATGATATTTACATCAACAAGTACAACAAGGCACTTGACGAGCTCGAGGATGACGAGGACGAGGAAGATGCCGTTCGCAAGGCCTACAACAGTATGAGAAGTATGATAAGCAGCGAATACCGCGAGCTCTACAAGTCCGGCGACGATGCTGAGAGGGAGCGGATAGAGGAGCTCCTTTTAAGTATTTACGTGAACGGCGAACAGCTTTACAAAGAAAAAACCATCGAAGGATGGGGAGAGGATGATTAAATTTTATGGCAAAATATACTCTTGACGTGACCAAGCGTGGGCGGCAGTTCACGATAGAGGGCCTGCACGTTGGAGACAACGGCTTCAGAACGTTTGTGTTCTGCTTCATTATGGGAGGGGCGCCTTTTCCCCTCCCTGAGGGGTGCATTGCTACCCTCTTTGCCTATCTTCCCGGAGGGGTGACGGTGTACGACTCGTGCACCGTTTTGGGAGATATGGTTGTTTATAATCTCGTCGGTGGAGACGACTCTGAGACGTCGATCACTTCCGTTCCAGGTATTGTTGAATGTGAGATCCGCATAACCTCACAGTCCGGCGAGGTGCTTACGAGCCCGAAATTCTCAATGCTTATCGATTCTGTTCTTCAGGATGATAATGCAATAGCGGCTCAACCATCGTTTTCGGCGCTGACCGATGCGCTCATTCGAGTGCTGGAGGCTGAGAACGGGCTTTCTTCAAAGGTAGATAAGGTGGACGGTACGCCCGGAAATCTCGTTGTTTTCGGTGAAGATGGCGCTTTGAAGGATGGTGGAAAGATTCCCGAAGGCGGCGGTGGCAACATTGCTTCATACGTTTTTGTTTACGACAGCGAGGGCACCAGAGAATATGACGAGGCCAACAAGCAGAGCCTTGAGAGCCTTATTGCTGCTGTTGAGGAAGGAAAGCATATCTCTGTATATATTGATTATGACGGAACTCTTTTGCCCGGCGCATTTGATAACGGTGACACCGTTGCTTCCATCTTCCCCAATGGAGGCGGCTACGTCAGCATCAGAAAAATGACAAACAGGATAGTATACTCCGAAAAGGATAACTACTCAGGCTCCTTCTCCGAGACAGGCATCATTCCTGCATCGCAGAAGGCTACGGCCGAGTGGGTGAAGGCTCTTATCGAGACAAGCATTACGGAGGGGGCGTGGTAATATGGCAACGGCAAAGGAAAAGCTTACGGCTCTTGCGGATGCTATCCGTGAAAAGACAGGGGAGGCAGGTCTTCTCTCTCTTGACGATATGACTTCTCTCGTATCGGCTCTTGAGGTCGGCGGCGGTCTGCCCTCGGGCTGGGCAACAGGTCAGTTCAACACTACCCCTGCCACGATGTACGGCGAATTTGAGATAGATCACGGTCTCGGGGCTGTACCCAACGTGGTGATGATATTCTGCGAGAACAAAACTCTTGCAGGTTACGTTGTAAAGGGTGTTTTAAGGCTCAATTATCTGGAGGAATACGTTGAGGAGGAAGACCTCTACTATCCTGCCATCAGCTCCGGGCGAATGATCTACTGCAATTCGGGCGGCACCAATCTTATGCAGGCAGGCGACAGCGGTGTCGGTCTTGACACGGACAGGACTATACACATCCCCAAGGGTGGCGCAAACGTGATGTATCTGCCTGCATTTACATACAGGTGGCTTGCCATCAGGCTGGAGGTGTGATTATGCTTCGATATTACAAGAAGACCGAGGGAGAGAAACTGCTTCTCATCGGCATCGGTGAAGGTGGCGATGAGATATCCCGTGAGGAGTACGATGCTCTCCTTGAGGAAATAAGGAATACGCCTATTGTACTTCCTGAGGCGGAGGAGGTTACTGCCGATGGATCAGATTGATACTCAGACAGTTTGGTCGGTGCTTTTTGCAATCGCTGCGGCTATAGTTCTCATTGCAAATGCAATTGAGAAGATAGTTAAGGTGGCAAAGGCGGCAAGGGCTCCGGGCGACAGGCAGGATGAGCGGATTTCGGCCGTAGAAGGAAGGCTTGATAAAGTGGAGAGAATGCTTGTCAACGATGATACACGGCTTCGTGACATCAAAAAGGGAGATCACGCAATGCAGAGAGCGCTTCTCGCACTACTTGCTCACGGCATTGACGGAAATAATATAAAGCAGTTGCAGGATGCCGAATTAGAGCTTAAGAATTATTTGATTGAAAAATAAAGGAGAAAAATATGGAAAACTTTTTGACTTGTATCGAAAACTACCTTGTGGTATTGGTTGTTCTCGCCTGCCTGTGTGTGGGCTTCATCATCAAGCATCTTATTCCCGGGGATAAGATCAACAAATTTATTCCTCTTATAATGGCGCTCCTCGGAGTGTTCCTCAATGTGTGGATCAACAGCTGGGCCTTTTCTCCCGTCATACTTCTCGGAGGTCTGCTCTCGGGACTGGCATCAACGGGTCTGCATCAGGTATTTAAGCAATTTATTGAATCGGACATAGGCGATATCATAAAGGGTATTCTAAGAGGAGGCAGAACATGAGCAATTCAAATCTTGCTACGATGAAAGTTCCTGCTTATTTCGGGAACTACACCAAAGGAAGAACGACAGAGATAACAGAAATAACGCTTCATCACGTTGCGGCGGTCGTATCTGCGCAGAGATGCGGCGAAGAATTTCAGCGAGTTGGAAGAGAAGGCAGCTCACACTACGGCATAGGCAATGACGGAACTATCGCTCTTTATGTCGATGAATGCGATACTGCATGGGCTAACAGCAATTGGGAAGCCAACTGCAGGTCGATTTCAATAGAAACATCAAACTCGGCCACAGGTGGAGACTGGCCCGTTTCCGGCGCCGCTCTTAACAGCCTTATTCGTCTTTGTGCTGATATAGCGAAGAGAAACAATCTCGGAAAGCTCGTTAAAGGCAAAAATCTTTGTTGGCACTCTATGTATGCCGCTACAACCTGCCCCGGCAACTATCTGCGATCAAAGATAGATTACATAGCAAGAGAAGCAAACAAGCTGAATGGATATTATGACGGCACTCTCGCAGGTAACGATATTCCCCGTGGCACCGATGATCTCGTTCTGTACTTCAAGGGGCTTTCGAGAAACGGCAGGACAGGTACAAATCAGTGGGGTTACGAGGTAGCCATTGACAAAAACGGTGTTGCTCTTGAGGATCCTCATTATTCGGGCAATACGAAAATCCCTGCAGGCGGCAAGGTACTTTCCGGCCACGGCAAGGCAGGAGCGTGGATCAAGGCGAACATCAAGTAGGGGTATCACGTTTGGTTTGAGACCTCGGCGCACGTTACAAAAGGAATCTGCCGCTCGGTTTCACATTTTAACGGCATCCGCGGCGCCGACGAGCTCGTGATCTACAACAAGGGCGAAAAGTCAAACACTAATATGTGGGGCTGGGAGGTGGCCGTTAACGCCAAGGGCCACGTAACGAAAAAGCGTTACGGCGGAA
>JAFQNM010000294.1 GCA_017395885.1 Clostridia bacterium
AAGGGTGAGCTTCTTGAAATGAATCTGCGCGGCACCCGTATGAAGATAGAGTATTCGATCCCCGCCCGTGGCCTATTCGGATATAGAAGTGAGTTCCTTACAGACACCAGAGGTGAGGGAATCATGGCATCTGTTTTCGACGGATACCAGCCCTTCAAGGGAGAGATCACCACTCGCTACACAGGCAGCCTTATTGCAAGCGAAACAGGTGAGTCCACCTCCTACGGTCTCTTTAACTGTCAGGACCGAGGTCAGATGTTCATCGGCGTGCAGACCCCTGTTTACGAGGGTATGATCGTTGGAGAATGCCCCAAGCAGATAGATATTGCTCTCAACGTCTGCAAAAAAAAGCACCTCACCTCTATCCGCTCCTCAGGAGCAGACGAGGCGCTCCGCCTCGTTCCTCACAAGGTAATGAGCCTTGAGCAGGCAATCGAGTTCATAGGAGAGGACGAGCTCATTGAGGTTACCCCCAAAACGCTCCGTCTCAGAAAAAAGATCCTCAACACAGAGCTCAGGCTCAAGGATGAGGCAAAGAGAAAGAAATAATTATTTCTATAAAAGCAGAGACCGCTTCAAAACAAAGCAGAGACCGCTTCAAAATGAAGCGGTCTCTGCTTTATTTTAGTATCAGAGGGCTTCCGTCAGACAATTCGTGACGGGATACACGGTTGCATCGCTCACATTCTCCGAGTGATGCTCCGTTCTCCTTTGCAATATCCCATACCCGCTTTCCCTTTTCAGGATAGCATATCTGAACCGTAGTCTCATTGCGATCCTTGCCGTTCATCTGCCCAAGTGTGACGCTCCTTATGGGGGATATTCTCGTTTTTTTCATGGCCTCCGCATACACGCTCAGCTTGCAGGAGCAGGTGAGAGTGTTCTCATTTGAGCGGCACTCGCACCCCCAAGGGATGATGCAGGCGTTCCATACTATATCCCCCTGAGATGCAGACTCCCTTGCCGCTGCCTCGTATTTTATGGGAACAGTTACCTCCTCGGTAACTACCTCCCCATCTGAGGCTATATATACCTTGAACACACATTCTCCGTAGAAAACAGCCTTCGAATCCTTAACGTCCACTCGCTCAAGGCTTGCCGTTGCACCTGTGCAGATAATGCGGTCTCCCTCACCGGGCACCGTTCTTCTCCTTCCCTCGCCGGATACTGTTAGAGCTCCGTTCTCAAGACAAATATGGCTGACAGCATCTATCTCTGCCCTCTCAAGCTGTACTGCACGGTCGCTTGAGTAAGCGTCCTCCGTCACCTCACCCTCAACAGGCAGGTAGCAGGTAACGTCTATATCGTATTCTCCCTTGACAGAAAGAGTGTTATCGCTCTCCTGTACCACAGATACGGAGGCTGCTCTGCCCTGTGCGGCACAGGCACATCCCGCCACCGGTCCATCGGCGCTTATCCGCTCCTCAAAGGGTATGGGATGATTAACCGTTCCGTACGTGCCGTCGCTGTACATCACAAGACAGCTTACAAGGAAGGTTCCGTTGACCAGAGCTGCTCCGTCAGTGCACTCGGCCTTTTCAATTATGACCGAGCCCTTGCATTGTATGGGCCTTGCAGACTCTGTCATTTCCTTTTCTCCGGAAACGTTGCCCGTTACAAAAAGGGGGCTGCACAAAGCTGTTGCAGCACTGCTCTCCAGCCTTTCAAGACCTCGCCGCTCCTCGGGAGAGGCAGGACGTCCGTCGCTTCGAACAACTGCAACGGAGCAATCCTCCCTGCAATCAGCCACTACACGTATGCGGAGCTTCGCCTTTAAAGAAATGGTTCTTGGTCCAAGGGGACGACAAACAACAGAATCTGCATTGCATATCTGCCTTATATCTTTGCTGCCTCCCTTGAAATCACGTCCTGCAGGCACGCCTGCAGAATAATCCACCACGTATGGAACGCTTGCCAGCGTGCCGTCATCTCCTATATACAAAACGTCAAAGGCAACCGTACCTCCAACCTCAATCTCCTCATTGGAAATATATGCGGAATCCGGCAGGGGCGATGCCGTTACCGAAACGATGCGCCGTATCTCCGGATAATAATCGGGCATGGTCAGCTCTCCGCTGACCTCCTCCGACTGTGTTACGTCAAGAACACGGCGGGCAACACCCGCTCCCAACTCAATTTTTGATATGCTCATAAGCGTGACCTTACCTTTCGTAGTATTGTGATCTTCTGAAGCCAAATCCTGCTGTGTGGCAGAGGCAATTTGTTTTCCCCCCACTTGCTTTTCGTTCCATTATATGTGCCTATGCTTCGTTGTATGACGCCTAAACCTTTAAAACACCTGCTTTAAATTTCGGTTTATCGGGGTGGGGAGACGGTCGCTTTTTAGTGCGAAACAAATATAAGCAATAATCAAAGCGGCACTGTTTCGCACACGCCTCGCTATAGCGAGGCCAAAGAAATCAAAAATCTATCGAAAGCTCCGCAAAAAACTTTAAACAGGTTTATATAAAGGGAGCACACTCCCTTTATATAAACCAACAAAAGCCCCTCACGGGGCCTTTGTTCAAAGGAGTGACCACCCCTTACCGACAAGCCGAATTATTAAAGTTTTCGCCCGCCTTTTTCAAAAGGCGGCAGGG
>JAFQNM010000295.1 GCA_017395885.1 Clostridia bacterium
AGATCGTCAACTGTCTACTTTGCAAGAGTTGCCTATATATTCAATCATTATCCATCTTTCTCTTGAAATTTCTCTGTAATATGCTATTATAAAAATATAAGATCATATGAAAGGACGGATTTTTAGTATGATCAAGATAGGTATAGCAGGTGTAAGAGGCTTTTCCATAGTTGAGGCGGTAAAGAGAATGCCCGATGATGCCTGCATCACGGCGATGTGCGATCTTTCCGAGAGCGCTCTTGAGGAGGCAAAGCAAAAGATCGGCCTCAGCGACAGCCAGTGCTACCGTATATACGAGGATATGCTTGCAAATGCTGATATTGATGCTGTCGTGGTATCAACACCTATGCAGTTTCACGTTCAGCAGTCTATTCAGGCGCTGCAGGCGGGAAAGCACGTAATGTGCGAGGTAACTGCCGGTGTCACCATGGATGAGCTTTGGTGGCTTATTGAGGCAGTTGAAAAATCGGGAAAGATCTATATGTACGCAGAAAACTACTGCTATACTCCCGAGGTGCAGATAGTCCGTGCCATGACTAAAGCGGGAATGTTTGGAGAGATATACTACGGCGAGGGTGAATATACCCACGATTGCCGTGATCTCGTAATGCACAACGGAGTTCCCACGTGGAGGCATTACTGGCAGATGGGAACAAGGGGCGCCTTTTATCCCACCCACAGCCTTGGCCCTGTTATGCAGTGCTTTGACGATGACAGGATAGTTGAAATATCTACCTTTTCTCCCGGCTGCCATAACGCCATAGGCCTCAGAGGCGATGATCTGACGCAGACCATGTGCCGTCTTGCAAGCGGCAAGCTTGTTAAGATAAGGGTGGATACGATCTCACCCCGCCCCCATTGCATGACCTATTATTCCATACAGGGAACGAAGGGCTGCTATGAGGCGGCCAGAGGCCTTGGAGACGTGGCAAAGGTTGCCGTGGCAACAGAGGATAACGGCAAGGCATATGAGCAGTGGAGGCCTCTCTCCGATTTTGAATATATGCTTCCCGAGCGGTATAAGAGCGGAGAGGGAAATGAAGCAGGCCACGGCGGAGGAGACTATTATATCGTTGCTGATTTTATAAATGCAATAAAAACGGGCGAGCAGCCTGAGCTCAACGTGTATAAGGCGGCTGAATGGACAAGCGTTGCTCTTCTCAGCCAGCTTTCCGTAACGAACGGCGGCAGGGCAATGACCGTTCCGAATTTCAGAAAAAATATGCCCTATGACGAAAAGATTATAAAGCTTTAACAGTAGAGCAAAAGCCATATATCATAAAGAGAAACAAAAGAAAACCCCTGATTTATCAGGGGTTCAGACTGTCGAAAAAGGCGCAGACCGCAAATATATCAAAACAAAGACAGCCGGATCGAAGCTTTAACTGAAAAAGCAAAATCAACAAATAATTAAAGCTGTATTAAAGAAATCCCCTGATTTTCAGGGGATTTCAAGCTTTTCGCCCTTTCAAGTCCTGTCGTACCTTTGTACGCCAACGAACTTGAAATGACGAAATCTGCATCCTTCTCGACAGCCTGAGGCAGCTTGTCGATAACTTTATCGACAAGCTGAACCCCTGATTTATCAGGGGTTTTCAAGCGTTTTGCCCTTTCAGGGTCTGTCTTGCCTTTGTTGGTGATGTCTTGAAATGACGGGATGTAGATATTACTCAATAGCCTGTTGATGCTTTATCATCTGCTCTTTTCAGCCTTGCCTTTTTTGAGGCTCTTAAAATGATAAGGGTAATAACCAACAATACGGGGAACAGAGTAGCCGCAAGCAGACCTGTTTTCAGGTTGTCGCCTGCCATTTCAGAAATGCTTCCCACCATAGCGGGGCTCACCATTGCACCAAGGTCTCCTGCCAGCGCCAGAAATGCAAACATTGCAGTTCCGCCCTTGGGGCAGCTCTGTGAGGATATGCTGATGGAGCCGGGCCACATAATACCAACGGCCAGACCGCAGAGGGCACAGCCGCATAGGCCCAGTATAGGCAGAGAGGCAAGAGATGCCAGAAGATAGCATCCTGCACACATTGCACCGCAGATGAGCATAACACGGGAGAGGTCAAGCTTTTCGCTGAACTTTCCGTAAAGCATACGGGAGATGCCCATAAACATTGCAAAAAGGCAAGGCCCTGCCAGGTCACCTATCGTTTTTGAAACGCCGAGAGCAGACTCGGTAAATGCAGATGCCCACTGAGCCATAGTAGCCTCAGAGGCGCCGGAGCACACCATAAGGAGTATCATCAGCCAGAAGATGGGAGTTTTCAAAAGCTTTCGAACACCAAGGCTTTCTCCGTCCTCAACGAGGCGCTCAATGGGGCAGTTGATGAAGTTGAACGTATTGAGGAGAGGAATAAGTGCCCACACGTAGGCAAGGATCTTCCAGTTTTCGATGCCGAAAACGGTGAAAAAGAGTGTTGAGCCGAGGATAACGCTCATGGCACCCCAGCAATAGAAGGAGTGAAGAAGGCTCATCATTCCGTCCTTGTTTTCAAAGGGGCAGGCCTCAACTATGGGGCTGACAAGAACCTCAATAAGGCCGCTGCCTATGGCATAAAGCACGACCGAGATCAAAATTCCCACAAAGGGCACGGGAAGCAGCTCAGGCAGTACCGTCATTAAAATCAGACCCAGGGCAGAAACCAGCTGAGAGGCAATAACGCAGGCACGGTAGCCTATTTTATCGGCAAATTTGGTTGCCGCCAGGTCAACGATCAGCTGTGTCAGATAGAACACAAGTGGGATCATTGCTATCTTCTCAAGGGTGATACCGTAGGAGCCCTTGAAGGTGAGAAAAAGAAGCGGCGCAAAATTGGCAGTTATAGCCTGAGTAACAAAGCCGAGATAGCAGGCTATAAGAGTTTTTTTGTAGTTTTTTTGCTTGGTCATATCGATTTCCTTTGGCAAAATCAAAAATTCATCGTTGATAATTATATCACCGTACTATGCCGCAGAAAAGTAACAGAAACGTCAAAAATAAGCACTATTTACCCATATCAACTATTTTCCCGGGGGTGTATCCGTATCTTTTCTTAAATTGCCTGCTGAAATAGTTCACAGAGTTAAATCCGCAAGAATAGCTGATCTGCTGGAGAGTCTGTGTTCCCTCGCTCAAAAGCTGATGAGCCATTTGCAGCCTGTATTGTATCAGCGCTTCAATGGGAGAGCATCCCATATAGGTGTTGAAGCACCGACCTGCCTCGCTTCGGCTGATATCAGCAGCTCTTGCAATATCCTCAAGGGTCACGGGAGAGGCATAGCTTTCGTATATGTAGGTGAGCATTTTCTGAAGACGTATACGATTGCTTCTCTGTATGCGTGATGCCTCGGACTTGGGAAGCTTGTCAAGGCTGCAGGACAGAAATTGGAATATGCTGTTAACGTTGCGCTGAACTGCCAATTCATAGCCGAAGGCTTTCTCCTCCATCAGCCTGTAAATTTCTCCGATCAGAGAGCTTATGGGGCTGTGGGAGGGGTCGTCGTGGCGAAACACAACGAAGGGGAGGGAATCGCACCTTATAATAGGCAGTATATACTTTTTGTAAACGGTGCTTGCCTCGGGAGCGACAAGAGCGCCTGAAAAAACAGCGTTTGGCATAGGGTCCGGTGTGTCTCCTGATATTTGCCTGATTCCGTGAAGCATATTTCCGTTAACGAAAATACTGTCACCGGGCTTCAGAATAATGTGCTGGCCGCCTACCTGATAGTCGAGAACACCGCAAACAGCGGTAGCTACCTCAAAATCGGGATGCCAGTGGATGGGCCCTGCCCAATCGGGCAAAGAAACGAGCTCATCGTGAAAATAAGTAATGGGGAATTCGGTAGAGCTGTGAGGTATCTGCTCCCTCAGCTGATGGTCAAGAATAATAGGCATATGCTGATGCTCCCTTGTAACGGTTAATATCATTATTGCACAGATCAAGGCCTTTTCATAGTAATAGTAATAGTAATAAGGAGATGAGAGGAAGGACTTTATAAATGATCTAAGCCTCAGAGGGGGGCTTTTTAGTTTTGTTTGCAAATTTTGAACAGTGTGACATAGTGGTGATGAAAAATTTGATTGGAGGAGATACCATGAAAAAGCTTTTTGCAATTGTTCTTGCGCTTGTTCTTGTGTTCTCGCTTTTCGCTTGCGGAACAGATACAGAAAACGGTAATGAGAATGATGGCAAGACTGAAACCACCGTTAAAGATGAGGGCGCACCCGAAAACACCGATGCGCACGCTGACGAGGATCCTGGAAAAGAGGATGAAAACAGCGGCGAGTATTCCTGCGAAACGTGCGGCAAGCAGTTGACTATTGATGATGCTTGCATCGTAGCCGGAGCGGACGGTCAGATATATATGTGCCCTGATTGCTATAATGAGTGGCTTGAGCTTGAATGATAAAATAGCCCCCAAAGCTCCCTTTACTTAATAATATCATAAAACTCAGGATGTTTCAATGATGCATCGCC
>JAFQNM010000296.1 GCA_017395885.1 Clostridia bacterium
AGCTTGAAATCCCCTGAAAATCAGGGGATTTCTTTAATGTGACTTTAATTATTTGTTGCTTTTGCCGTTTACAGTTAAAGTTTCGATCCGGCTGTCTTTGTTTTGATATATTTGCGGTCTGCGCCTTTTTCGACAGCCTGACTCCGTTGTAAAACAACGGAGTATTTTTGTTGTTCCTAAATATTTTCGAAGAAAATATTTCATAGGCGAAGCCTATTTCATACGGCGGCAGCCGTATTTCACCTATTTGCTTTGCAAATTGATATGATTGTAGGTTTGTCTTAGAGTTAAGACCAACCTACTAAAGTTAGCTTTTTATGCATATCTTGAAATGATCTCGTCCTGATGGGATGAATCAAGGTCATTAAAGTGAATTGAGAAGCCGCCGACACGAACGATAAGGTCCTGATGATTCTCGGGATGTATCTTTGCATCCTTCAGGTCATCTACGTTTGCCGTGGTTATCTGGGCAAGCTGGCCGCCTGAAAGAAGGAACGCCTTCATCAGCGCTTCTGTCTTTTTTCTCATTTCCTCATCCTTCATATGATCTGTGGGAATTACCACGTTACAGGTGGTTCCTCCTACACCAAGGTCAAGGGGAAGCCTTGAAACTGAGGAAAGCATTGCTGTAAGACCCGACTTATCACGGCCGGGCACAGGTCCTATGGAGTTACCGAAGGGCATTCCCTTAAAGCGGCCGTCGGGAGTTGCCCATGTTTGCCAGCCGTAGTGGATGCCGCCGGAAAGAAGCGAGCATGCGCCTGAGAACACATCTCCGCGAACAGATTTATACTTCTTTATCTCGCCCCAGAAGTCACTGAGGACACGGTTTGCCATGCTATCTGCCTCATCATCGCCGTTACCGAACTTAGGAGCATCTCTGAAAAGCATTATGCGGACGTCCTCATACCCCTCAAAATTTGCAGCAAGGGCCGCTTCAAGAGTTTCCTTTGTTACCTTTCCCTCATCAAACACAAGCTTTTTGATAGCTGTTAGAGAGTCTGCAACAACGCTGCTTCCTGCCGTTTCAACACAGCCGTAGTTATAAACAGCTCCGCCATCGTCAAGATTTAGGCCTCGCTCGATACAGTCCTCTGTGAAGGGTGTCTTTACAAGCTTTGCGTAGTTTGCCGCTCTCATCTCCTGGCCTCTGTTACAAAGGGGGATAAAGCGCTCTGTGAAGAACTTCACCTGACTATCGTATGCACGGTAAAAATCCTCAAAGCTATCGTAATCTGTGATATGACCTGTAGGAAGTCCTACACGGTAAGTATTATCAAATCTGGTATAGCCGTCATTAAGGGTGATCTCAAGGATCTATGCAAGATTAATGCTTCCGTCCTCACATCCAAAATTACTCTTACCGGGGATCTCAAGCTCCTGACAGCCGAGAAGTGAGTAATTACGGGCATCGTAAAGCTCAACGCCGTAATTCTCAACAAAGGCAGGAATCACAGTTGTATCTGAGGACACAGTTGGGTCGGACATACCCTCTGACCACATCTTAACACCAAGGGCAAGAAGAGCCGGATCTGTATCCTCTCCGATTCTCAGAGAGATTCTCGGATGTGTATCGTGGTTTCTTCTTGCGATCTGCAGATACAGATAGGAAAGCTCATTGGTTGAATCCTTACCTGTTTCGGGATCGCATCCGCCCAGGGTCATATTATGGATTCCGTGCTCACGGAATTTGAGCATTAGAGCTGCTGTACAATCCTCTGCAAACTGTCTGTCTTCCTTAACAGCCTTCTCAAAGAAGGGGTACATAAACTGGTCTATTCTGCCAACGCAATCTACCCAATCCCAAAGAGAGTAGAACCACACGAGTTGGCAAGCCTCATAATAATTTGTGGGTGCATCAAAGGCAATGGCACGGCAGTTTGATGCTATTTTCCTGAGGCTTTCTGCCCATTCTCCGCCTTCCTCTGCTTTCTTTTCTGCAGCGTCGGCATTCATAAGTATCCAATCACGAAGCCCCTCAAGGATGATCTTGCAGGCTGTGAGCATTTCTATTTTTTTCTGCTCGGTTTCCTCAGTAAGGCGCTCACAAACTCTTTTATGAACGCCTCCGATTCCCTGCGTTACAAGCTTCTTATAGTTGGGAACAGTATGTCCCTGGAATCCGCCTACCCACCATAGTCCGGGAGTTACCACCTCGTTATACACGTCTCTGCCATCAACAGGAGGAAAATACTCGAGAGCAAGATTACCAAGATGGTCCCAATCAAGGGGAACAAACTCCTTCTGGAGCTCATCAAGCACGGGCTCGAGCTCTTCTCTTCTGTTCTTATAAATATCGCACCAATCGAACATATGACGGTGCTGCTGAATGCCAAAGGAGAAGTGCTCTCTCACGATCCTTTCGGGACGCTGACAGCCGATAAGAAGATCTCCCTCCCAGATAGGTATCTCAGACTCTGTCCAGCTACGGACGATCGCCTTTGCTATTCTTGTGGGAAAGGGCTCGCCACGTGTTTCAAGAAAAACGTCGATAAAGGGCTCCTTACCGTCGGGAGGGGTGCCTGTCAGGGTATCCTCACGAAAGCGGTTCTTTCTTATTCTTTTCTGTATACCTTCGTATACCGTGTTCAGTCTTTCTGAATACTCAAATCTCTCTTCACAAGACTTATAATCTACCATTTTTTCACCTGAACCTTTTCTTTAACCTATAGGCTCTTCCTATCAGCTTTTTTGCTGTTTTTTTTATTCTCATTTTTACTATTTCTGTTGTTGAAATAGGTTTATGATACTTTTTCAAAAGCTTCCCGAAATCCTTGCACTCTCTGAGGTCTGCAAAGAACTCTTCTCTGATTTGAGGCCTCATGGCGCTCTCGCCGTATGCCGTATTTATCATTGCGATTCTTGAAGCATCGACCTCTGCCATAAAAAGCCTTTCACAAACGGCGCTGTACAGCTCCCCTCCCTTTTTGCTTCTGAGGATTACTGCAGAGGTTCCCTTATCGTCATTCATTTCAGGATAGACCTTTGATATGCCCCAGAAATCTGCAAGGGTTATATCTGAGGCGTAGTTCTCGCCCTTCCAGCTGCAGCTGTAGCAGGAGGGACGAAGATCTATATTTCTCAAAAATATCCTCAGATAAGGGTCCTTATACTGAGAGCAGCTATACACCCTTGAGCTCGTGTCTATTCTCATTGAGAATTCCTGCCATCCACGCTTTTTATCCCGGAAATATGCCGCTTTTGCATTGGGAAACTCTTTAACATACCTTTCCCAAACGAGAGGTGACGGCACACCGTGGCATATAAAATCACATACAACAAGATTCTCGCTGTCCTTATACAGATTCCGAACGGCGGAGCACTGACAGGGTGTTCCCGAAAACAGGACGGTTCTTCCCTCCTTCAGATACTCGCCTAAACTTTTATATATTCCACAGGCATTGCTCTGAACGTATTTTGAGCCCATCAGCTCCTTGAGGCCTGCCTCTGTTTCTGTTATCTTATGCTCAACACGAAGACCCTCTCCGAACCCTGCTCCTGCCACAACACCGCCTGACCTGAGCACCTCGCTTGCCAGAAGACCGAAGATTCCTCCGGACGATGAGCTTTTTCTTATCTTATCGTCCTTAGTATACGCAGCATATGCCTTTATGGGCAAATGCTTTTCTCTGACGTTCACGGGACATTTTTTCTCGCAAAGGCCGCACCCTACACACTTTTTTTCATCTACCCGTGGACGGGTAAAGCCCTCATCATCGGGACGCATATTTATTGCGCCGGCGGGGCAGACACATTCACAAAGCCCACAGCCGGAGCACAGAGCTTTTTCACAAATCTTCATCAACGGCTCCTTATCTTATAAACCTGAACACCTTTTTCAAATATCTCTTTGTGATATCCTTTTCAAAGCTGTTCATTACAAAGAAATATGCGCTGATACAGTATATCACCGTAAACGATGCTCCATATACAAACACACCTGCAAGTCCGCTTATGGGCAGCAATCTGCTAACTGCAAAAGCTACCGCAAAGGATGGCAGAAGTCTTATTACCATACTGAAAAACGTTTTCCAATATCTTATCATATCTATATCACACATTTTCTGATAATAGATATTGATTATAAGCACGTTAGCCAGCAGCAGGGATGCCGCTGTTCCCAGAGCGCTTCCCACACTTCCAAGCCTTATGGCAAGTGGAATACTTATTCCCACGTTTATAACAGCCATTGCTGCAAGAAGTATTGCTCTGAACTTGAATTTATCCTTTGCCTTGATTATCGTTATGGCAACTGTTTGCGTTATGGGAATCAATGCTCCGCCCATCAGAACAAGTGCCACTATATAGGCATTGACACATTCTGCGCCTGCGTGCCACAGGGTAAACTCTCTTCCCACAAGAACAAAGCCCATATACACCAGCAGTATAGTATATATCTGTATTCTGCTTGATTTTATAAACAGGTCGTTCAGCTTTTCGTTTTTCTCTTTTCTTGCCACCATTGCAGCTACGCCCGGCAGCATTACGCCTGAAATACAAGCTGAAAGGCTGGTTACAAGCTGATTATACGTTGCAGCCACGGAATATACTGAAACCTCTTTGGTTCCCTTTACAACTCCCAGTATTATTTGGTCTACGCTCCAGTTGACCTTATCAACTATTTCTGCAAGGAAAATAAATATGGAGTATGAGAATATCTCTCCGAATATGGCCTTATCAAAGCCGCTGTATTTCACCTTTACCTGTAGCTTATATCTTGAATATGCCCAGTTGAGAAGCAGACAGAATACGTTAACGGCAGACAGAACCACCACCATCGTTACTGAATCTCCTCCTATCAGCAGCAGAGGCAGCATTATCAACGGATTCAGCAGAGATCTGACTATGGTGACTACCTTAACAAATATGAATTTTTCATATGCTACGATTATTGCATTATAAATACTGAGGGAAAAAGTGAGACCCATATTGACAGTGAGCACTGCCATTATGATCCTTCCCTTCTCTATTTCTGCAGCTGTCATGGATGCGCCGAAAAACGTTTCCACGTTCAGCGTTATGACAACTCCAACCGCTACGGCTACAAGGCCAATTCCGTTAAATATCATTCTAAACATTCCGTGCAGCCTTTGCATTTCACGGTCACGGCTTGTTGCTCTGTATTTCGCCGTGTAGTTTATGATTCCGTTATTGAAGCCAAGATCCATCACCGACATATAGTTGATTATGGATGCCGCAAGCTGATACAGTCCAAACTCGGACTCACCGAGGGTTGCAAGTATGATCTTCTGATATACGAGGACGGTGATGGTATTTACGATTATGTAAACGTAAGACAAAACTGCACCGGCCCGACGCTCATTGACCATTTTCTCCCCTCCCTTCAGTTTTTATCAGCTCTC
>JAFQNM010000297.1 GCA_017395885.1 Clostridia bacterium
TGCCCCAAGTGCAAGGTTGCAGCTTCTATGCTTGATAAAGCAGGCATCTCCTATGAAAAGCTCTTTGTTGAGGAAAACGAGGAGCTTGCACGCAGCATCGGCCTCAAGCAGGCACCTACCCTGCTCGTAGGCGACAAGAAATATGCTGAGATCGCAGGCGTTCGCGAGTATATTGACAGCCAGAACTGATTAACTAAGATCACCCTCTGCAGAGGGTGATCTTTTTCTTTAGTGACAAATTCACCAAAGGAAAAGAGCTATGCAAATGCATAGCTCTTTCAGACAGTCGAAAAAGGCGCAGACCGCAAATATATTCAAAACAAAGACATCCAAATCGAAACTTTAACTGAGAAAGCAAGATCAACAAATAATTAAAGTGATATTAAAGAAATCCCCTGATTCTCAGGGGATTTCAGGCTTTTCGCCCTTTCAAGTCCTGCCGTACCTTTGTACGCTGACAGGAACCCCCAAAAGCTCGCAAGCTCACTTTCGGGGAACCCCTCCGACGAACTTGAAAGGACGAAATCTGCATCCTTCTCGACAGCCTGGGGCAGCTTGTCGATAATTTTATCGACAAGCTGAAAGAGCTATGCAAATGCATAGCTCTTTTTTGTTCGTTATTATTCCAAATTACTTTTCTTCGGGAATGTTTACGGAAATGCAGAGCTCCTCAAGTGCCTTGGGATCTCCGGGAGCGGGACACTTGGACATAAGCTCGGATGCGTTCTGCACCTTGGGGAATGCGATAACCTCACGGATATCCTCAAGGCCGAGAAGAAGAGTTACAAGTCTGTCAAGACCGAAGGCAAGACCGCCGTGGGGAGGAACGCCATACTTGAACGCCTCAAGGAGATAGCCGAACTTTTCGTTTGCGGTTTCGCTGTCGATGCCCAGAGTTTCAAACATCTTTGTCTGGCGCTCTGTTGTATGAATTCTGATAGAACCTCCTCCAAGCTCTGTGCCGTTGAGAACGATATCGTATGCTCGTGCTCTTACTGAGCCGGGATCTGTATCGATCTTATCCATATCCTCCTCCATAGGCATTGTGAAGGGATGGTGCTTTGCATAGAATCGACCGTCCTCCTCGTCATACTCGAAGAGGGGGAACTCTGTTACCCAGAGGAAGTTGAACTTTGTTTTATCGATAAGACCCATTCTCTTTGCTACCTCGCAACGAAGTGCGCCAAGAGAGTCAAATACTACGCTGTTCTTATCTGCAACTACGAGAAGAAGGTCACCAACTGCACATCCTGTCTTTGCGAGAATTGCTGCTACCTCATCCTCTGCAAGGAACTTTGCAAAGGAAGACGATGCGCCGCCCTCTGCGTTCTTATACCATGCAAGGCCCTTTGCACCGTAAGTCTTTACAAACTCAACAAGAGTGTCGATCTCCTTACGGGCCATCTTGGCGCCGCCGGGAACGTTGATAGCACGCACACTTCCGCCGCCTGCTACGCAGTTTGCAAATACGCCGAAGCCGCAGCCTGCCACTGTTTCTGAAATATCGCAAAGCTCAAGGCCAAAGCGTGTATCGGGCTTATCGGAGCCGAAGCGGTCCATAGCCTCTGCATATGTCATTCTCTTGAAGGGAACCTCAAGAGGAAGGCCCATAAAGTCCTCAAAGATCTTCTTGATAAAGCCTTCATTTACTGCAATGATATCCTCTTCATCAGCAAAGGACATCTCAAGGTCGATCTGGGTAAACTCGGGCTGACGGTCTGCTCTCAGGTCCTCGTCTCTGAAGCAACGGGCGATCTGGATATAGCGGTCAAAGCCGGAATACATAAGAAGCTGCTTATAAAGCTGGGGAGACTGAGGAAGGGCATAGAAACAGCCGGGGTGAACTCTGGAGGGCACGATATAGTCTCTTGCGCCTTCAGGAGAGGGCTTGATGAGGATAGGGGTTTCAATATCAATAAAGCCCTGATCACGGAAATAGTTTCTTGCAATATTTGTGATCTCACTTCTTGCAAAAATATTTCTCTGCATATCGGGACGGCGAAGGTCAAGATAACGGTATGTAAGTCTTGTTTCGCTGTTTGTTTCGGAGTTTTCCACGATGGGGAAAGGAGGAGTGAGAGCCTGAGAGAGCACCTTATACTCGTCTACTGCGATCTCGATCTCACCTGTGGGGAGATTTTTATTTACAGCGCCCTCGCCACGTGCACGTACTGTTCCCTTTGCGCAGAGAACAAACTCACTTCTTGTTGTGAACGCCTTCTGGAAAATATCGCGGTCGGTACTTTCGTCAAATGCAAGCTGAACGATACCCGTTCTGTCTCTCAGGTCAATAAAGATAAGGCTACCAAGGTCTCTCTGGCGCTGACACCAGCCGAGGACTGTTACTCTCTCGCCGATATTGGCGGCGGAAAGCTTTGCGCAATAATGAGTGCGCTTATCATTTCTTTCAAAGATTTCCATAGCTTTTTCCTTTATATAAACAAAATTATTTTCAGTTTTACCGTAGGAGCGAACACAGTTCGCCCCTACGGGATAAATTTATTTATGCAAAAAACTTTTCGTACGCTACCATAAGGTCGTCGCATACATAGTCGGCGCCTGCAGCGTACAGCTCGTCCGCCGAAAACGAGGTGGTTACCGCAACGGCAAACATTCCTGCAGCCTTTGCCGCCTTTACTCCTGAGATGGCATCCTCAAAAACGAGGCAATCCGAGGGATCGGTACCGCATTTTTCGGCAGCAGCCAAGAATATATCGGGGGCAGGCTTTTTCTTTTCCACGTCGCTTCCCGTAATGATAGCCTTGAAAAGCCTTGTATCCACACCGACACAGTTAAGATTCGTTTCAACCTTGAAAAGGCCTGCCGACGATGCTACGGCTATATCGTAGCCTGCTTTCGAGAGCTTTTCGATTATCTCGCGGCTCCAAGGGAGAACGCAAAGCTCCTCCTTTGCATATTCTGCATAAAGCTTATAAGAAACGTCTGTCATTTCAAGGCAATAGGGCACTCCGTGAGCCTCGGATACTCCGCCGATATAGAGAATATCGCCCATTCCCGTGTAGGGAACGAACTCCTCTCTCTCAGCCCTGACTCCCCACTGAAGGAGTGCATCCTGGCAAGCGTGCTTGAACGCCTTTTCAGAGTCTACAAGAACTCCGTCCATATCAAATATTGCTAGGCGCGGCTTTTTTTCCATATTTTCACCTGAACAAAATTATATTATCACAATAAAA
>JAFQNM010000298.1 GCA_017395885.1 Clostridia bacterium
AATGGGTAAAGCCCGGGCAGGTCATTACCCTTCTCGACGTTGAAGGCCAAGGCACCGTTCGCCATATATGGCTCACATTTCCACCCTATCATCCCGATCTGTACCGAGGACTTGTTATCAGAATGTACTGGGACGGTCAGGAGGTGCCCAGCGTTGAGGCTCCCGTTGGCGACTTTTTCGGTGTTGCTCACGCAAGATACAGGCAGCATTCTACTGAGCTCACAAGCTTTCAGGTGAGCAACGGTCTCAACTGCTGGATCCCCATGCCATTCAGAAAAAGCGCCCGTATCACCGTTGAAAACGATTCGGAGAGGACCTTTTCAGTCTTCTTCTATCAGGTCGACTTCACTCTGGGAGACTCACACCCGGACAACATAGGATACTTTCACGCTCAGTTCCGTCGTTCAAACTGCCACCCTTATCACAGTGACTACGTTATTCTTGACGGCGTTAAGGGACAGGGACGCTATCTCGGAACGGTGCTTGGAGTTCGCAGCGTTTGCCTGCCTGAGCAATGGTGGGGCGAGGGTGAGGTGAAGATGTATTTCGACTCAGAGGAGGAGCCCACCATTTGCGGCACCGGTGCCGAGGACTACGTTGGCTGCGCCTGGGGCCTTTCCGAATGCTGCACTCCCTATCAGGGCTGCACCGTTTGCGATAACGAAAACAAGCTATACTCCTTTTACCGCTGGCATATTCACGACCCCATCTGCTTTGAATCCTCCTTTAAAATGACTATCATGCAAATGGGATACGGCGAAAAAGAGGCTGCCCTTAGGGCCCTCGGTGAAAACTTCGTTTCCTACCCTGCCGCAGGTGCTGACGATGATTTTTGCTATTACGACAGAAGCGACGACTACTGCTCCACAGCCTTCTGGTATCAGACTCTTCCCACCTGCCCATTCCCGCCCTTCCCCTCAAGAGAGGAGCGACTGAAGGACATTCCCGAGGAAACAAAGACAGCAGAGAGGAACGATATTTAAATGAAAAAAGCTCTGTTTTTGCTCATTTGCACCATTTTGGCAATAGGTGCAATAGTTCTCACCGTTATGGGGTTTATGTTCATCGGATTCCTGTTAGAGGAGATCCTTCTTCCCGAGGATTTTCTGTTTTACGAGCACACTCCTCTTTGCTCAGCCCTCATTCCTGTCCTGGTCGTAATACCTGTCATCACCTGCACCTGTCTGGCCATCTCCTTTACAAGGGAAAGGCTACTGCCCACAAAAAAGGAGAACGACCCTATAGATCCGGTCTCCCTTATGAAGCGCCTTGGCAGGTGGAATATTGCAGTTGCCGCTGTATGGTTGATTTTTACATACGTATGCTTTACAAGCCTTACCTGCGTGGCTCCGGACAAAATTGTTATCTTCTCACCCATCGCCCCTGACGGCAAGGAATACTCATATTCACAGGTGGAAAAGATAGAGACCGGCTTCGGAAAAAAGAAGCTTGCCATACTTGACCACAACAAAAAAGGCAGCTTTTACTACACGATAACCGTTGGTGGCAAGGAATGCGTTTTTCACGCACCCGGCGCAAATATGGATATTGAACGGTACGAGGCCGACACATACCTTGAGCTTGAGGAGCTGGACTCGGCACTGATGGCTCTCGGGATCCCCAAATCCTCAGGCTCTGAGGGATGGGAAGACTGCGACTTTGACACCTGCTACGTGGAGCGTTTTCTGAGAATAATCGAAAACCAGCCGGAAAGCTGACTGCCTTGAGCAAGTCAGCTTTCTTATTTTATTGTTTTATTGCATTTTTTTGCATAATGTGATAGAATCAGTGTAACCTTTGATCTTCAGCGAAAGGAAGCAAAATGAAAGACCTTGGAAACGTTATGATACTGGGAGACAGCTATTCCACCTTCGAGGGGTATATACCCGAGGGGTACGAGGCCTGGTACTCTCCTGCCGGCAGAGATTGCAACAACGTTTGCCGTGTGGAGGAATGCTGGTGGCACCAGTTTTTTAGTGAAGCCCCCGCAAGGCTCGCCTTTAACTGCAGCTATTCAGGCACCACCATATGCAACACAGGCTACGAGGGTGCAGATTGCAGGGAAATCTCCTTCATCGGCCGACTTGACAAGCTTATTGACAACGGGTATTTCAAAAAAAGCCAAACGGACACGCTTTTCATTTTCGGCGCAACAAACGATTCCTGGGCAGGCTCTCCCCTTGGCGAGCAGAAGCTTTGCGATTGGAGTGCTGATGACCTTTACAGCGTTTTTCCCGCCTTTTCTTATATGCTCTCCCGAGCAAAGGAGGCGCTGCCGAAGGCACGCATCATCTACATAATGAACTTTTGCCTGAACCCTGAATTCGCACCGAGATTTGAAGAATCCTGCCTTCATTTCGGCGTTGAATTTCTCCCACTTACGGAGTTTCAGCTTGGCGGAGGACATCCCACCGTGCTCGGAATGAAGCAGATCAAGGAGCAGATAACGGCATATCTGGAGGATGAAAAGAATGAAAAATAAGGTCTTTATACTTTTTCTTTCCCTTTTTCTCGTGCTTTCTCTTTTCGGATGCGTCAACAACGGCATCGAGGAGATCACCTCTGATAATACAGGATCAGGCTCTGCCCCCACCTTTGATACCGTTCCCTCTCCCACAGATTCATCGGCCCAGGCAGATGCTGAACCCGAATGTTTCTCGATAACTCAAAACGGCTCTACCTATTCCTACTATATCTACAACCGCGACGGCTCTCTTGCAGAAAATATAGACGGTTGCACAGAAAGGCCTGAGATCTGTGTTACGGACAGCGATCTGGTGCGGGTAACCATAGGCGATGAAACGTACTACTACGACCTTGAATCAAGATCTTTCACCGATACCTTTACCGGTGTTCTGGACGAAAACGGTACGCTGATGGTGCTTTGCGACGGGCCCACTCTCGTTATCTGCGATATGTTCGATGAGAACGGCTTTTATAAGGTCCTTGACGATTTTTCATACAGCCTTACCGACGGAGAAGGCTCACCCTTCGTTTCCTGCGAATTTATTGACGGCGGAGGAAGCGTTCGGTGCATCTACAATTCAACAGATGGTGAGCGCCTTGAGTGCTTTAACATCACGAACGGAACGAAATACGTTACCGTTGCCGATTGGAGAAATCAAAAGGAGCTCCTCGGCGGAGACGAAAAGGAGGCTGTTCGCTCCTTCCTTATGGGATATATGGGAACAGTTGACTACAACACAGGTCTCGAATACGTTTACGAAATAACCGGCAGCCTTGAGATCAACGGTGAAAGATACTACCACTGTGAGTGCTATTACCGTATGATGGAGGAGGACGGCAGTGAGGAGCTTATCTCTGCCGCACAGTTCGTTCTCGGAGAGGAGTATTCCGAGAGATACGATTGCCGTGAAAACGATGATATGGAGCTTGTTGTCTATACCGAAAACAATATGATATAAAAAGAGCATCAAGGGGTTGCAGCCTTACGGATACAACCCCTTGATGCTCTTTTTTACTGCTCTATGTAGTATGTTGCCTCCATATCCGCAGCGGATATGGCATAGCAGAGTGGGTACATGGCAAATGCCGCAGAAACGTCTCTTGCCTCGCTCTGGGTGGAAAAGCCCATGTGATAGCGAATGGCAAAGGCCTCCTCCCTCGTCAGCCTCATAAAGCCCGTTATGATATACACAGACTTTTCTCCGTGGCCGTAGGGCAGCTTATCGTCTATTTCATAATACGGCACCTTCTGCCACACGCCGTTTTCATCCTTTACGTTTCTGGTGCTCTCTTTATAAAAATTCACCTTGCAGATATCGTGCAGAAGTGACACTATCGCTATCGTCTCCTCAGAGGGAGTACAGCCGTACTCCTTCATTTTTTCACGGGAGACGATATCCTTGAGGCAATCGTAAACATTCAGGCTGTGATTGACAAGGCCGCCACGGCAGCTGTTATGATATCGGGTGCTTGCGGGGGCTGTGAAAAAATCAGATTGTGGACCTGTCAGGTAGTCCAGCAGCTCCTTTGCCCCCTCTCTCTTTATGTAAGTATTATAGAGCTCTATGAATCTTTCTCTGTCTGTCATATTCTTCTCCTTTCGGCCTTCGCTCTTATTCTATGAGCTTTCTTACCGTTTCGCCTATATCTTCTCTTTCTGCAAGCTCGCTCTCAATAGTCTTTCGCTCTCGAACAGTTCTTTCAACGCCCTTGTTTTTCAGCTCCTCGCAAACGGAAAGCACGTATGCATATAAGGAGCCGTGCTCCTTTTCAAGGCCCTCTCCCTCAACGGTGGAGGAAGAAAGAAGCTTTACTCTTTCTCCGTCGCTCATCCGAAGAGTGACCGTCAGCCTGTCTCCGAACAAGGACGGGGCGATCTCGTATTCCACACATTCATCAAGAGTATAGGTCTTTTTTCCAAAGGCTGTGCTTACCGAAATGCTTTTCTCATAAAAGGCTGTTACGGCGGCCCCCGAAAGAAAAGATGCTCCAAGACTTATGGCAATCAAAAGGGCTGCCGCAGCTGCTCTGATAGCCATTGCTACCTTTAAGGGCTCTTCCCTTTCAGCCTCAAGAGGCTCCTCATCATCCTCCCATTCCTCCTCATCATAATCATCTGCCAAAGGAAAAACGTAGCCCTCCGGAAGAGTATCGGGAATGGAATCGTATATATCGGGAACAGAGCTTTTTTGCGGCTCAGCAGCCTCCTCCTCATGCTCCGGTTCACTCTGCGGCTCATCATTCTCAGGAACGTACATGGCCTTTTGCTCAGACATTGCCCTTCTCAGCGCCTCTCTGTATGAAACGGCTCCCGTTTCATTCTGCTCATCCTCCGCTTTCTCATTCTCGTTTGTCGAAAACAGCTCGGGATATTCATCATAGGGGGCATCATACACCACCGAGCCC
>JAFQNM010000299.1 GCA_017395885.1 Clostridia bacterium
CTGTCTTAGGATCGCGGCATATTCCTTTTTTCTCAAGCCATATATGCACTCTGCGATAGCCGTATGTTTTGCCGCATTCAGCTTGGCATTCACGGATCTTTTCAGCCAAAGGCAGATCCCATGCAGGCACATCCATTCGTGAGACGTATCCATAATATCCGCTTCTTGACACACCGAAAAAACGGCACATTTCGCTGACTGAATACTTGTCGCGGTGTCGATAAATCACCATATACTTTACGCTTGTTTTCACTTCCTTTCGGTGAGCGAGAGAAAATCCCGCATCAACTCATTTTCCATTTCCAATTGTTTTATCTTTGCTTCTTTGCGTGCAAGGATATATTTAAGCGCTGCTACTTTCGTTTCTTCGCTGACAATGTAATCCTTTGGCGTCCTGCCTTTCCGGTTCAATGATATACCTGCTTCGAGTTTCCTTTTATTTCTATTGTGTCGACTGATAAAATTATGTATTTGCACGTGTGTAAATCCCAATCTTTCACCTATCTCTCGTTTTGTATATCCTTGCTCTTTCAAATCCATTATTTCTTTTTCGTATTTTTTGATATGTCGATATTCTTTTGGCATACAAAATCCCCCTTCGTGGTAGTTGTTTTTATTCTACCATAAAGGGGGGCTTTTTTCTATTGTCCGTTTTTACTGGACTTGTGCATAATCAGGGGTTTTCTTTTTAAATCTCTATTATTACTCTGCAGGGGAGACCTGTGATTCCCTCTAATCTCATAGGATACGTATTTGTAACGAATTTGTGTCTCTTTCAAGTATCCCCCATAAGATCTACTATGTTTTCCACCACGAAAACTCCTCTGTCTGCACAGTACTTATCATTCGGTATATTCTCACTCCTTTTTTCTTAATCATGTCACCACTACCCTCTCTTATCAATCGGACCTGAACTGTTTTTGCTCTGATGCTATGGCAAAATCGGAGAAAATATGTTAGAATAGAGCATAAGCATCTTAAAAGGCAAGTATTTATGAAAAACAACAAATTATCCAAGGACTTTACAAGGGGCAACATTGCAAAGCAGCTTTTGCTTTTTACTCTTCCCTTTATGGCATCAAATGCTCTGCTCGTGCTATACAGCACCATAGATATGATAATCGTTGGTGAATACGTTGGCACGGCCGGGCTTTCTGCAGTTTCTCAATCAAGCCAGATCGTGAATTTTGCAACAATGGTCTGCCTCGGCTTCTCCAATGCAGGTCAGGTGCTGCTGGCTCAGGCTATGGGCGCCGGCAAAAGGCAGGAGATGAACAGCATTATCGGAACCCTGTTCACCTTCGTTTCCGCTCTTTCTCTACTTCTAGCGGCAGTTATTCTTTTTTCCCACAAGCAGATCCTTGATGCTATGAATATTCCCCCGGAATCCTACGATATGGCAAGGGATTATCTTATCATCTGCGCCTCAGGCCTTATTTTCACAGCAGGCTACAACCTTGTTTCCGCCGTTCTCCGAGGTATGGGAGATGCCAAAAGGCCTCTGCTTTTTATCGGCATTGCCTCTGCGATAAACCTTGTTCTTGACATTGTTTTTACGGGATTCTGGGGCCTTGGCGTTGCAGGAGCCGCCTGGGCAACCGTTATCGGTCAGGCTGTTTCCTTCATATTCTCACTTTTCTATCTCTACAGACGCAGGGACGCCTTTGGATTTGATTTCAAAAGAGAAAGCTTTGTTCCAAGGCTTAAATACATAAGGCTTATCACAGGCCTCGGTACTCCTATGGCCATTCAGTCCGGCTGCATCAATCTTTCTATGCTTTTTGTGAATTCCATGATCAACAACGTGGGCGTTGTTGCCTCTGCCACCTGTGGTGTCGGCGTCAGGATCGACGATATCGTCAACAAGCTCTCTCAGGGAATTCAGTATGCCGCAGTTCCAATGATAAGCCAGAACATCGGCGCTTCAAAAAACGAACGGGCAAAGAGAGTCGTTTACTTTGCCTGGATATATTCCGCTGCTTTTACCGCTGTTTTCGTTCTTCTCTACGTCACTCTCGGACGGGAGCTGTTTATGATTTTTTCTGATGACCCCAGCGTTCACGAAATGTCTCACGAGTTTATCAGAGCAATTCTATGGATGTTCCCTGCCTTTGCCGTTATGAGAGGAAGCGGTGCCTTTATTCAGGGCATCGGTAATGCTAAGCTCAGTATGGTGCTTGCTATTCTGGACGGAGTTGCTCTTCGCATCGGTCTCAGCTGGTTTTTCGGTATCTATCTCGGCTGGGGATTCTACGGCTTCGTTCTCGGCTACGGTCTTGCTCCCTACGGATATGCTATTCCCTCAATGATCTATTTCATATCAGGTATATGGGAGAGGCGAAAAACTCTTGCAGATGATATGTGATAAGAAGCAACCATTGCATTTGTTGCAATGGTTGCTTTTTTATATTTTCTTGCACCGAAGAACAGGAGAGCCTTCTCTCATTTCAATCTTTACAGGCTCAAAGTCCTTTACACAGCTATCATAAAACAGGGGCTTATCATCACTTTCTCCTATGAGAGGTGCGGTAACGAGACTCAGCTCATCTACACAGTCTGCTCTGAGAAATGCCCCGTTTATTACGCTTCCTCCCTCACGCAGCAGGCATTCAATGCCGAAAAGCTCCTTAAGCTTTTCGAGGGCGAGGATTATATCTATGCTTTCCTTACCGGCAATCACATACCCTATGTCCTTTTCCCGAAGATAAGAAAGATATCTTCCGTCTGCTCTTTCGGAAATCACCTCAATAATCTGTGCTCCGTCATATCCGGGGTCGCCGTCCGGATCCTCGATATGCCTGCTCTTCCATCCAAGCCTGCCGACGGTATCAAATGCTACCGCATAAAAGCCGAAAGACTTTCGGGAACGAAATCTGTTTTTTCCAAAATCTCATCATATCCGCAAAGCTCAGGATAATATCCGCCGGTAAAGCTTGATTCCATGGTAACTCTGCCGCAGATAAAGCCGTTGCACCTGAGCTCCCGGTTTATCTCGTAGTATACACTGCAGGCCTGTTGTGCCTCAGGTCGGGACAAAAACTCTCCCGTTACCTTTCCGTCAAGCGACACCACCATATGGCAGATTATATAGGGCCTTTTCATTATTTCAGCTTCCTTCCGTCTGAGAATGCCCGGCCAACGACCTCTCCCAGCTTTATATATGTGTGATGCACGGGATCGTAGGTGATGGCTGAAAGCTTTTCGGGATCGATAAGTCCGTCCTCGCCGAGAACCCTCTCATCTGCCGAAACGTTTATTATCTCACCGATGCAGATACCGTCCTCATTGAACTTTAAAAGCTTGCATTCAACGGTCATGGGAAATTCGTTGATGATGGGAGCATTCACGAATTTAGACTTTTCGCACGTCAGTCCTGCTCTCTCCATTTTATCGGGAACGCTGTTGCCCGAAACGATGCCTACGTAGTCTGCCTCGATAACGTGAGCGGCATCAGCACAGCTTACGGTAAAGGCGCCGCTTTCGATAATGTTCTTTGTTGTTTTATGGTCATCCGCAAGGCAGACCATAAGCTGATTCGTGTCGTAGGTGCCGCCCCACGCTGCATTCATACAGCAGGGGTTTCCCTCCTTATCGTATGCCGCAACAATAAAAACGGGCATGGGATATGCCCAGGTCTTAACACCGAAATCTTTACGCATAAAATTCACCTCTCTGCAAATAATACTTTATATTTTGATTGTAACATATTATCCTCTTTTTCTCAACCATCTTTTGGAATTTATTGACAGGAACGAATTTTGTTGATATACTGTTTACATAGTATTATTTTGAAAAGAGGTATGCTTTTATGGCTAAAACTGTTCAGGATATCCTTAACCTTATTAAGGAAAAGGACATTAAAATGGTGGATTTCAAGATGGTGGACATTAACGGTCAGTACCGCCACGTTACTATTCCTGCTGAGAATTTCTCCGAGGATACTATGAGAAGCGGTATAGGCTTTGATGCCTCCAACTACGGCTACGCTGTTGTTGAAAAGAGCGATATGGTCTTTATTCCCGACCCCGACACTGCTCTTATCGACCCCTTCTGCTCTATCCCCACTCTGTCTATGACAGGTAACGCAATGATCATCGATTCTCCCGAAAACCGCCCTCTCGCTCAGTATCCCCGTAACATCATCAGGGCTGCTGTTCAGTATATGAAGGACTCCGGCATCGCTGACGAGATGAAGATACTTCCCGAATTTGAGTTCTATCTTTTCGACAACGTGGGCTGGCAGGTTGACGGAAAGAACATTTCTGCTTCTGTGGACGCTCAGCAGTCATATTGGAACTCTGCAACCGAGGGTAAGGGTGTTGTTGTTCCAAAGCAGAAGAACTATCACATTGCAAAGCCCTTTGACACTTCATATGAATGCAGAAGCGAAATGTGCCTCCATATGAAAGATGCAGGCATTGAGATAAACTACCACCATCCCGAGGTGGCAGCATCCGGTCAGTTTGAGATCGAGCCTCAGCTTGGCGTGGTAGTTCTTATGGCTGACGCTACTATGATGATAAAATACATCATTCACAACACAGCTCTCTAATA
>JAFQNM010000300.1 GCA_017395885.1 Clostridia bacterium
GGTAAAGGCGTATCTCACCCAAAAGGGCATCTCCCGAGGTAAGGTGGAGATATATATCGGTGTTGAGGTGATCGAGCAGAAGGGCCTTGAGACCGCGCTTGATTGCGCTGCAGCACAGTCATATATACAGGCGCTTTACAAGCTGAGAGATGAGTTTTCTCTGCCCGATGATATAACAGTTATGAAGGTTGCTCAGAACAGAGAGCTTTTCACCGTTGTTCGCCCCGATGAGGATGCAGAGCAGGATTGGCAGGATGTTCTTTCAGCACTGGACCCCGCTATTGACTCATTCCTTGAGAGAAGAGCCTGCGAGGGAGCAAGAATGCTTGAGGACGTAGCTTCAAAGATCGAGGGCATCCGTGTTATCGTAAAAAAGATATCCGAGCTTTCCAAAAACGATATTCAAGGCTATAGCCAGAAGCTGACTGAGAGAATTAAGAAGCTGCTCTCCGATTTCGATGTTGAGATATCTGAGCAAAGGATCCTCACCGAGGCTGCGATCTTTGCAGATAAGGCGGCAATAGATGAGGAAATGGTAAGGCTTGAGAGCCATTTCAAAACCTTTTATGAAATAGCAGAATCCCCCGAGCCTGCAGGCCGAAAGCTGGATTTCCTTCTTCAGGAGATGAACAGGGAGATAAACACAACAGGCTCCAAGGCAAACAATTCTGAGATCGCCCACCTCGTTGTGGACGTAAAGGCGGAGCTTGAGAAGATCCGTGAGCAGATCCAGAATATTGAGTGACCGGAGGGAATATGAAGTTTATAAATATCGGCTTCAATAATATGATAGCGAGAGACCGTATCGTAGCTCTTATCAGTCCCGAATCAGCTCCTGCCAAGCGCCTTGTGCAGGATGCAAAGGATACGGGAAGAGCTATTGATTGCACCAGCGGCAAAAAAACGAGATCGGTCATCATAACCGATAGCGATCATATAATTTTGTCCTCTATTCAAACAGAAACAATAACCGCCAGAATAGCAGGCGAGGCAGAAACGGAGAATGAAGATGAAGAGTAAAGGAACCCTTATAGTAATTTCCGGCCCCTCCGGCAGCGGAAAGGGCACGGTGGTGAAGGCCCTTAAGGAGATGATGCCTGAGCTTGGCTTGTCCGTTTCCGCAACAACGAGAGCTCCCAGAGAGGGCGAGATAGACGGAGTAGATTATTTCTACGTCACCCGAGACGATTTTGAGGAAATGATCGAGGATGGAGATATCCTTGAGTATACTACATACTGCGGCAATTATTACGGCACCCCCCGTAAGGAAGCCGAGAGGATCACGGGAGAGGGCAGAGACCTTATCCTTGAGATCGAGGTGGACGGAGCAGGTCAGGTAAAGAAAAAATTTGCCGATGCCGTAACGGTAATGCTCATTCCCCCCAGCCTTTCAGCACTTGAGGCCCGTCTTCGCGGCCGTGGCACAGAGAGCGAGGAGGTCATCCAAAAGCGCCTTGCCCGTGCTGTTGAGGAGATAAAGCTTGCAAGCACTTATGATTATGTGGTTGTAAATGAGGATGGCGGAGTTGAGGATTGCGCCAGACAGATCAGAAGGATCATAAGATCCGAGTGCAACCGCTCATTCAGAATGAGCGATGTAATTGAAAATTTCACAAATAATTAAACAGGAGATAAGAATATGATAAGCCCTTCCATTACAGATCTTACAAAGAACGAGTTTAACAGATATACCCTTGCTATCGCAACGGCAAAGTGTGCCAGAATGATAACAGACGAGTACGTTCGTCAGAGAGAGATAGCAGAACACAGAATTGCGAATAAGGAAACAGATAAGAGCATAGCATCTATGATCAGCCGTGAATACAGAGATGAGAAGGCGGTAAAGGTAGCGGTGCATAAGCTTTATAAAAAGGATTTCGTTATCGTTGGCTATACAGATAACGACGTAGAGGCAGAGGAGCCCGCTGCAGAGGCAGAGGAAGAGAACTGATAAGGTGCCGTCGGCTTTTTTAGCCGACGGCAGTTTTTGATAAAACTGAAAGGAGGCGCATCTGTGCTGCAGGAAGAGAATAAGGGCCTGTTTTGTGCCGTCCGCTTGCTGGATGTGCCGTATCACCTTGACAGGACCTATGAATACTATATCCCGCCGGAGCTGGAGGAGTCTGCAGTTGAGGGAGCGTTTGTCAGCGTTCCCTTCGGAAAGGGAAACAGAAAGGTCAGCGGAGTAATCACAGAAATAAAAAAGGAAAGCGAATATGATGAGGTAAAGCCGGTCGATGGAGTATCAGCAGCCGGTGAGGTTGTTGACCGTGAGGCCGCAATGATGTGCCGCTTTCTTTGTGATTATACTCTTTGTACATATGGAGAGGCCGTCAGAGCAGTTGTACCCGCATCGGCAATATCAGACCTCGGAGAGTATTATAAGGCCCTGGAAAATGAGAGCAAAATGAAAAAGCTCACAGATAAGGAGCTGGTGTTTTATTCTCATATAAAAATAAGAGGCACCGTGTCGTCTTCAAGCCTCAGGAACCATTTTGGAGATGAGGCAGCTCTTGTAGCGGCCGGCCTTGTAAAGCTGGGCCTCCTTGAAAAAGAGGTCAGATTAAAGGACTCAACAAATTTCAGATATATAACGTATGTATCTCTTGAAGAGGGAGTAGACGTAGATAGCGCTGTCCGAAAAACGAGAAGTCCTACTCAGGCAGAAATAGTTAGGCTGTTGACTAAAACGTCTCGTATGACAACTGAAGAGTTGTATATGCGAATAGGCAAGAACGTGTCCCCACAGCTGACAGCGCTTGAAAAGAAAGGCTTAGTCAGACTTGAGAAAAAGGAAAGCTACAGAAATCCGTATTTAGACAGTTGTATAAATCAACAAAAGGATGAGTCCCCCTTATCCGAGGAGCAGAGAAGAGCTTATCTGGAAATAGAGAGCCTTTATGAGAAGGAGGGGCCTGCGGCAGTATTGCTTCACGGCATAACGGGTAGCGGAAAAACAAGAGTCATCAAGGAAATGATAGATAGGGTGACCGGTGATGGAAAGGGCGTCATAATGCTGGTGCCCGAAATATCTCTCACTCCTCAGACCGTTGGATACTTCTGCGCACAGTACGGAGAGAGAGTAGCGGTCATACACTCAAGCCTTTCTCAGGGAGAAAGATTTGATGCGTGGAAGAGGATCAGGAGAGGCGAGGCAGACGTTGTTATCGGCACGAGAAGCGCAATTTTTGCGCCTGTCAAAAATCTGGGAATGATAGTAATAGATGAGGAGCAGGAGCATACCTATAAATCGGATACCGATCCCAAGTATCTTGCCCATGATGTGGCAAGATTCCGTTCGGGAAAAAACAATTCGCTAATGCTTCTTTCCTCGGCAACGCCGTCGCTGAATTCGTATTATAAGGCGGTAACAGGTTCGTATACCCTTGTGGAAATGAAGGAGCGCTACGGAAACGCAAGGCTTCCCGAGGTGGTAATCAGCGATATGCGCTTTGAGCCGGACAGCGGAAACGTTTCACCGGTGGGAACGGTGCTGACAGATAGCCTCAGAAGAGTATATTCTGAGCAGATGCAGTCCATCGTGTTCCTTAATCGAAGAGGATATAATTCTGCAGTGTCATGCAGAGTTTGCGGAGAGGCCATAACCTGCCCCCATTGCTCAGTGAGCCTGACCTACCATACAAGAATGCCTCTTGGTGAAGCGCAGGATGCGGCAGAGTATTTCCGTATCAGAGAAAGCAGAGGATTGCTTGCCTGCCACTATTGCGGCTATAAGACAAGAGTTCCCCAGCTTTGTCCCGGTTGCGGAGCAGAGCATTTCAAGTTTGTGGGCTGCGGCACGCAGAAGGCAGAGGAGGAGCTGCAAAAGGCAGTTCCCGGCGCAAGGATACTCCGTATGGATATGGATACTACGGGAACGAAAAATGCCCATAACGAGATCCTCGATAAATTCAGAAGAGGAGAAGCGGATATTCTCCTCGGCACTCAGATGGTAACCAAGGGGCATGACTTTCCTGCAGTTACCCTTGTTGGCGTAATGAACGCAGATTCGAGCCTCTATCTGGATGATTACAGAGCCGCAGAAAAGACCTTTTCTATGCTGACACAGGTCATAGGAAGAGCGGGAAGGGGAGATGACCCGGGAGTCGCAGTCGTGCAAACGGTGAACCCCGATTCCGAGGTCATAAGGCTTGCGGCCGCTCAGGATTATAAAACCTTTTATGAGAAGGAGATAAGGCTGAGAAAGGCCCTGGTGTTCCCTCCGTTTTGCGATATTGCAGTTCTTACTCTGTCGGGAACGGACGAGGCTTTGCTTTCGGCAAGTGCCTTAAAGCTTTCGCAAAGAGCAAAGGAGCTTCTTGAGGGAGATTATAAAGAGGTAAAGGCCGTAATGTTCGGTCCCTTTGAGGCGCCTGTTTATAAAGTACAGAATACGTGCCGTATGAGGCTCGTTATAAAATGCAGGCTGAACAGAATGACAAGGCAGCTCATATCAAGACTGCTTTGGGAGTTTGGTAAGTCTGTGAAAAACGTGACCCTGACGGCAGATCTTAACCCTTCATCGCTGTAAGATGAACGGAGATAAAAGAAAATGAAAAAGGCAGAGCAGACCGTGCCGGAATCGAGTAGTCTTATGGCCGGTCGGATCTGTGCGAAACCAAAGAAAGGTAGAAAGAATAAAATGGCAATACTTAATATTGTAAAAGAGGGAGACAGCGTTCTTCGCGGAAAGTGCAGAGAGGTAACGGAGATCACTCCCAGAATAATCACGCTGCTTGACGATATGGCAGAGACCCTTCACGATGCAGACGGCTGCGGACTTGCGGCACCTCAGGTTGGTGTTCGCCGCCGTATTGCCCTTGTTGAGGTTGATGAGGGAGACCTGGTCGAGCTTATCAACCCCGTGATCGTTGAAAGAAAGGGCCATCAGGAGGAGATAGAGGGATGCCTTTCCGTTCCCGGCAAGTGGGGAATTACAAAGCGCCCCATGTATGTTAAGGTCAAGGCCACAGACCGTAACGGTAATGAGTTTACCGTAGAGGGCGAGGGACTTAAGGCAAGAGCCTTCTGCCACGAGATAGACCATCTTGACGGTATCCTCTTTAACGACCATGCAGAAATGGTTGACCCTGAGGATCTTGAGCTGGAATAATTTAGGAAAACATAAGCAATTAAAGGAAAAGCATATGAAAGTATTATTTATGGGCACTCCTGATTTTGCAAGAACCTGTCTTTCGGCGATTGTAGAAGAAGGCTTTGAGATAGTCGGAGTAGTAACACAGCCCGATAAGCCCAAGGGCAGAAGCTATAAAATGACTCCTCCTCCCGTAAAGGTGTATGCAGAGGAGAAGGGACTTGACGTATACCAGCCCGTGACTCTTAAGGATGAAGCCTTCAAGGAAGAGCTGGAGGCGCTGGATCCCGATATTATCATCGTTGCCGCATACGGAAAGATACTCCCTCCCTATATCATTAACTATCCCAAGTACGGCTGCATCAATGCACACGGCTCTGTGCTTCCCAAATACCGCGGAGCGGCACCTATCCAGAGAGCTATTATGGATGGAGAGAGAGAGACCGGCATAACAGTAATGTATATGAATGAGGGACTTGATACGGGAGATATGATCCTTGTTGAAAGAACTCCTATCACAGAGGAGGATACGTTTGAGACTCTTCACGACCGCCTTGCAGATATCGGAGGAAGAACTCTCGTTGAAGCAATGAAGGCGCTGGAGGCAGGAACAGCCCGGCGTGAAAAGCAGGACGATAGCCTTGCCACCTATGCTGAGAAGATAACAAAGGACGATTGCATAATAGATTTTTCTGTTCTCCCCGAAAAGCTTCTTTGCAAAATCAGAGGCCTTTCACCCTTTCCCCTTGCAGTAAC
>JAFQNM010000301.1 GCA_017395885.1 Clostridia bacterium
TATTAAGAAAATCCATCCAAGCGGAGGCCCCAATGACTGATAATTCTCTCCCTACTGAGAATATCTCCTTTAGCAGAAAGGAAAAGCTCCGCACTCCCCTCGCACCGAGAACGGGAGTTCGTGCTTTCTGGAATGATTTTATTCTCAACAAGAAATACCTGCTTATCTGCTTTGCAGTTCCCTCTCTCATTACCCTTCTTATGTACGTCTGCTTTCAGGTGTACCCCATCGGCGAGGCCAGCGTTCTCGTTCTCGACCTTAACGGTCAGTACGTTTACTTTTTTGAAGGGCTGAGGGATATTCTGCACGGTGACGGCAGCCTTCTTTACTCCTTCTCACGTGCTCTGGGCGGTGAGTTTGTCGGTATTTTTGCTTACTACCTGTCGAGCCCCTTCTCCTTTATCGTTGCCCTCTTCCCAAAGGAAATGATAACAGAGGCCCTTCTTCTTATGTTCCTTCTGAAGGTGGGCTGCTGCGGCCTCACCTTCGGTATATACATTGAGGCCACCAGAAAAAGAAACAGAGTAGCCACCGTTATCTTCTCAACTATGTATGCCCTTTGCGGATACGCCGTTGTTATGCAGCACAATACTATGTGGACGGACAACCTTATCCTCCTTCCCATTATTATGCTGGGTATTGAGAACCTTATCAAGTACGGCAAATACCGCATGTTTGTTATCAGCCTTGCTATGGCTGTTTTCTCAAACTTCTATATCGGATACATGACCTGTATCTTTGTTGCTCTCTACTTCTTCTACTTCTACTTTGCATCATCAAAAGATGAGCGCAACCCCCGCGGCGAGAAGCTCCATTTCATCAAGTCAAGTGCAAGAATGGCTCTCTATTCCATTATCACCATTGCCATCTGCTCTGCGCTTCTCATCTGCACATACTACGGTCTTACCTTCGGAAAGACCACCTTCTCAAGCCCTAACATACGTCCCGATCAGAAGTTTGATTGGCTTGACCTTATTCCCAAGCTTTTCATCGGCTCATACGATACCGTTCGCCCTGAGGGTCTGCCCTTCCTGTATTCGGGCACCCTTACCCTGATGCTTCTGCCCCTTTACTTCTTCTCCGGCCGCATCAAGGCTCGCGAAAAGATCGCTTCTGCCGTTCTTATAATCGTTTTTCTCGCCAGCTTTAACGTTTCCACGATCGACCTTTTCTGGCACGGTATGCAGCGCCCCAACTGGCTCAACTACCGCTACAGCTTTATCCTTTGCTTCTTCCTTATTCTCCTTGCCTACAAGGCTTATGAGAATATCCGCGAGATAGGCTACAGAAAGCTTATACCCGTCAGCGCCTTTCTCGTTATTATCCTTCTTATCATTCAGAAGGCTGAGTACGAAAACGTTCACGATTTCTTCACCGTCTGGCTCTCTATGGGAATCATCGCAGTTTATCTCTGCGTTATGAAGGCGGTTTCCTCACCAAAGATTCACGTTGCGAGGCCTGCAGCCATCGTTCTTGCCATTCTCGTCTGCACGGAGATGTTCGGCGGCGGTCTTCTTAATATGAATTCCCTCGGACTTGACGTGGTCTATTCCACACGAACCTCCTACAGGACCTTTGTTGATGGGCTCACCCCCTCAGTTGAGGCTGTTAAAGCGGCTGACCCCTCATTCTACAGAATGGAAAAGACCGTTCACAGAAAGACAAACGATAATTTCGCTCTCGACATAAACGGTCTTTCAAACTCCACCTCCACCCTTAATGCTCAGACTATCAAACTTCTCAACAACTACGGCCTCTCCGCTAAATCTCACTGGACCAAATACCTTGGCGGCACAGCCGTTTCCGACACTCTCTTCGGCATTAAGTACGTTATCGCCAAGCACGACGATGACAGAGATTTCAGGCTTTACAAGGAAACCCCGTACGGTGACACCGACTACACCGTTTGGGAAAACCCTTATGCCATGTCGCTTGCAGCAGGCGTGAGCTCAACGCTTGAATCTCTCAATGTGGATGATTATTCTTCTGCCCCGGAGCTTATGAATGCAACCGTTACGGCAATGCTTGGTTCAGATGAGACTATTGAGCTTTTCACCCCCACAAGCACCGGTGCATATGCATCCTGCGACAACGCTGTACGCACGTCTGTTGCCGGCCATGCAAAGTATTCTCCCCAAAACGCAAATTCAGCCGCTCGCTTCACCTTCTCTATAAACGTTGAAAGCGAGGACCCCATTTTCCTTTTCATCCCTACAGATTATCCCCGTGAATGTTATCTCTATATAAACGGTCTCAAGAGCGGCTCCTGCCTCGGCAACGAAACTGACAGGATCATTGAGATCGGATCCTATGAGATAGGAGAGACTGTTACCGTTTCATTTGAAATAATCAAGGAATGTGCTTATCTCAAGGAAAATGACCACTATTTCTACTATCTGGATTCTCAGCTCTTTGAGGAGGTTATGCCTGCCCTCTCCGACTCCCCCTTTATGATCCACGAGTATAATGACGATTATTTTAAGGGCACCATTACCATCAGCGAGGGAGACGAGCTTGTTTACACCTCCATCCCCTACGACCAGGGCTGGAGGGTTTACTGCGACGGCGAAAGAGTTGAGTTGAAAAAGCTTCTCGGCGGCCTTATAGGCTTTGAGCTTTCTGAGGGAGAGCACGTTCTCGAGCTGAAATATAGACCAAACTGTCTCTATTTCGGCTTCTTCACCTCATGCATAGGCGGTTTTTCCTTTGCTCTTGCATGGTTTTTGACCGAGCTTCATCGCCACCGAATGCTGCAGCTGGGCGTTCCCGTATATGAGATACCCGACAGAGGTGATTGGACCGATGAGCTCTCTCCTGTTCTCCCCGATCCTGAGGCATATGACAGCTTTGTGACGGAATCGGGTATGCAGATACCTAACTCCGTCGACCTGTTTTCTGCAAGTGCAGAAAACGATAGTTATGCAGACGCCAAATATCCTCCTGCACCCTCTGTTAATGATAACAAAAAGCCTGCAGAGGATCCCCCCTGCTCTGATAGCACAAACCCTGAGCCTGTCTCCGCAGCACCTTGCAAGCCTTTATCTACAGGCATTTCCACTCCCGGATGCCACAACTGTGCAAAGGCGCTTCGCCTTCCCGACGGAAATCTTCTTTGCACGATAAGAGGTATTGTTCCGGAGGATTACAGGTGCAAGGATCACTCATTCTCAGATAATTGACCTCTAAATTTGACACTTGACTAAAAGGATTTTTAAAAATGATCTACTGCCTCACAGGTGAGCTTCTTCTTTTGAACGCCACCAACATGACCGCCGTTATCGATTGCGGCGGCGTAGGATATAAGCTTACAGTCTCGGGCAATGCAGTTACTATGCTTGCAGGCGCAGGTGAGGGCTCCAAGGTAAGAGTTTTCACCTATATGTCTGTTCGTGAGGATGCCGTTGACCTTTTCGGATTTGCAAATGAGGAGGAGCTTGATATTTTTAAGCTTCTCATATCAGTTTCCGGTGTTGGCCCCAAGGCTGCCATATCCATTCTTTCCGTAATGTCTGCTCAGGATCTTATTAACACTATCGTAGCTGAAGATGCAAAGGCTATCTCCCGTGCTCCGGGAGTGGGTGCAAAAACTGCGGCCCGCGTTGTTCTCGAGCTGCACGATAAGGTGGAAAAGAACTATTTCGTTTCTTCTTCCGCCCCCGCTCCCACAGCAAAGGGCTCAAAGGCTGCAGGAGCAAAGGCTACCGGCCATCTTTCCGATGCACGTGATGCTCTTCTCGTTCTGGGATACACCAGAAGCGAGGTTGCAAACGCTCTTACCGGCGCCGATCCCAAGGCTGATACAGAGGATATTATCCGTACTGCCCTTGCCAAGCTTATGAAGTAACTATATTTTTAAAAAAGAAGAGATATAATGAACGATTTTGTAAACGATTTTGATTTTGAAAACAGAATAGTGGAGACCTCCTATACGGATGAGGACAGGGACAACGAGATAACTCTGCGCCCCGATTCGTTTGACGAGTATATCGGTCAGGAAAAGGCCAAGGAGGTTCTTAAGATCTATATTGATGCGGTCAAGATGAGAGGAGACACTCTCGACCACGTGCTTCTCTACGGCCCTCCCGGACTTGGTAAGACGACCCTTTCCGGAATCATTGCAGAGGAGCTGGGTGTTAACTTCCGAGTCACCAGCGGCCCTGCAATAGAAAAGCAGGGTGATCTTGCGGCTCTTCTCACCAACCTTGGTGAGGGCGACGTTCTCTTTATCGATGAGATACACCGCTTAAACAGAAACATTGAGGAGATACTTTATCCCGCAATGGAGGACTTTTCTCTCGATATAATCATCGGCAAGGGTCCTGCTGCGAGAAGCATACGTCTCCCACTTCAGCACTTTACCCTCATAGGCGCAACAACGAGAGCAGGTCAGCTCACCACACCGCTCAGAGACCGCTTCGGCGTTATTCTTCGTCTTGAGCTTTACACACCTGAGGAGCTTTCTCTTATCGTAAAGCGAAGCGCCGGCATTCTCGGCGTGCCTATCGACGATGACGGCGCTCTTGAGATCGCATCCCGCTCCCGCGGCACTCCCCGTATTGCAAACAGGCTTCTCAAGCGTGTGCGTGACTACGCTCAGGTCAGAGGAGACGGTGAGATAACCTTTGATATTGCCGTTGCCGCACTCAAGATGCTTGATATCGACGAGCTGGGTCTCGACAATACAGACCGCAGGCTTCTCGAAACGATGATAAAATACTACGACGGAAAGCCTGTTGGCCTTGAGACCCTTGCCGCAACCGTTGGCGAGGAGGCTATCACCATTGAGGACGTTTACGAGCCTTATCTTATGCAGTTAGGCTTTATTTCAAGAACCCCCAGAGGACGTCAGGTTACCAGACTTGCCTACGAGCATCTGGGTATTCCCTACCGCCCCGATACACAGGAAGCGGCTCAGCTTAAGCTTGACGACTGATAATTCAATAATCATTATTCTTTATTATAAACGGAGGAACTACCATGTTTATTTCCCAGAGCCTTTCTCTTTCCGATATTCTCGGAAGAGACTACACACAGGCAATCGCACGCGCAAACGATACCCTCGGCGTTATGACATACGACGAGACTATGGCTATCGCTGACGAAAAGATCGAATTCTATCCCGAAGCAAAGCAGCAGAAGAACGATGCTCTCCTTGAAAAGGTTGGCACCGTTATTATGGAAGGCTTTGTTAACTGTGAGAAGGGTGCAGCAACAAATGCATTTGCTTCTGCCTCCAACTCTGCCATGGCTCCCGTTACGGGCTTTGGCAACTTCCGTATCGGCGAGGACGGCAAGCTCTACCTTATCGGCAAAAGCGAGCACTACCACACTCCCCTCGGACATCGCTTTGACGGCTACAAGCTTATCGACAACGCTCGCAAAATAGGAGTTCTCAACGCTACACATAATAACACAAGAGGCTACATAACACGTCTCATGGAGACACGCATCACCCAGATGGCAAACGGTATCGACTGGGACGATGCTGAGGCCACAGAGGCTATGAAGAGCTCCACCGACAAGAAGGTCCTCAACCGTGTTATCAACCTTGAAACAGGCTCTCTCGCTTGTGAGGCAGGCCTTAAGATGATGCTTGCTCGCTTCTACAAGCTTGATCCCACATTCCCCGAGCCCAAGTACGCAGGAAAAACTCCCGTATTCTTCATTATGGGCGACCTTAAGGGCGGCATTGAGGCAAACTACCACGGCACAACCGTTGTTGCTCAGACTCTCCGCGGTCTCTGGCCCGAGATCCGCGAAAAGGCTGCTCACGAGGAGCTTTATAAGGTAGTTCCCGTTTCCATCAACGATCTTGACGACTTCAAGGCTAAGATGATCGAGTACAACTCCGGCAACTATAAGACCTGCGGCTTCTGCCACGAGATCATTCTTATGAACTACGGCGGAATCCGCCTCACCAAGGAATTCCTCCAGGGCGCTTACGCTCTCTGCAAGGAATACGATACACCTACAATGTGCGACGAGATCCAGTCCTGTATGTGGTATGACGGCGCATTCCTCTTCCGCCTCTACGGTCTTACACCTGACTTCTCCATCGTTGGTAAGGGCTTCCCCGGCGGCGAATATCCTGCCTCCAAGATCATCACAAACGCTGATATGGATACTCTTAACCAGTTCGGCGCTCTCGTTACTAACGGTCAGGAGGAGCTTGCGGCTCTCGCCTACCTCATCACAATGACGTTTATGAAGGCAAACGGTAAGATCGTAGCTGAGCTTGGCGCACGCTTTGACAATGGCCTTAAGGCTATCGCTGCAAAGTATTCCGATAAGATCGTATGCGCTGAGGGACTTGACCACCTTGCTGCTCTCCACTTCCACACTGTAGACGAGGCGGCTGCCTTTGCCGGCAAGATGAAGAAGGCTTGCATCGATTCCTCCGTAATGCTCTACAAGGCTAACTGCGTTCCCGCACTTCTTATGAAGCCCCCTGTGATTGCAAGCGAGGCTACTATCGATTATATCCTCAACACAATCGACACTCTTCTTGGCGAGTAAGATAAGATCATGTACGTAATCGGACTTGACGTAGGTACCACCGGCACAAAGGCTGTTGTCGTTGACAGATGCGGCAATACTGTCGGCAGTGGGTACCGTGAATATGCCCTCGTCAGCGAAGGCGGCAAAGTTACTCAGTCTGCATCAGATTGGTGGGACGCTGCAGTTTTCGCTATCCGAGAGGCCACAAAAGGTGTTGACACAAAAAGCATAGCCGCTATGAGCCTTTCTACTCAGGCGGCAAGCATGCTCTGTGCTGACCGAGACGGCGATGCAAAGAGCGAGGTCATCACCTGGATGGACACACGCTCTTCTCTTGAGGCCGAGGAGCTGAGCTCTGCTATCGGCAAGGAAGAAGTATATAAAAAAAGCGGCTGGCTTCCCACCCCCGTTCTTGATGCCGCTAAGATCCTCTGGATCAAAAAGAACAGCCCTGAGCTTTTCAATACCACCGAATATTTCATCTCTACCCTTGAATATATGAATATGAAGCTTTGCGGACAGTGCGTTATTGACCCCACCAACGCCGCAATGCGCCAGATGTTCGATATTCAGACAGGAAAATGGGATGCTGATATCCTTGACTTTATCGGCATTGACGAGTCACGCCTTCCCCGTGTTCTTCCCATAGGTGCAGAGGTTGGCACCCTTACTCCCTTTGCCGCAGAAGCACTTGGCCTTCACACAGGCGTTAAAGTATATAACGGCGCTCACGATCAGTACTGCGCTTCTATCGGCTGCGGTGCAGTAGAGGCCGGTGATATGCTTCTTGCAACGGGTACCACGTGGGTAGTTCTCGGTATCACCGACAAGCTGCTCTATACAGACAGCCATATTTCCCCCGGCATCCACGCAGTTCCCGGAAGATACGGCGCACTTGCAAGCCTTGTGAGTGCCGGCAGCGCTCTCAACTGGTACCGCTCAATTATTGACGGCAACTTCAAGCTTATGGACGTGGAGGCTGAAAAGCGTATGGAAAGCGCAAGGGATCTTTTCGTTCTTCCCTACGTATGCGGTGCAGGCTTCCCCCACAACCGTCCCGATCTTCGCGGCGCTATGATCGGTCTTGACAAGGGTCACGACAGATACGATATTGCACGTGCACTTATGGAGGGTGTTGCTTTTGAGGCGGCAACAGTTCTTTCTCTGTTCAAGGAAAACGGAATGGATATCTCCACCCTGATGATGACCGGCGGAGCTGCCAGAAGCCGATTGTGGTCTGAGATCGTGGGCTACGTTACAGGCTGCGATATTTACAGAATGAATGAGCCCGAGACCTGCTGCGTCGGCGCCGCTATGACTGCGGCTGTGGGCTGCGGTCTTTTCAAGGACTACAACGAATGCCGCTCGGTAATGGTAAAGCGAGAAAAGCTCATTCTTGATGACCCTGCAAAACGAGAGTTTTATATTGAAAAGGGCAAAAAATATGCGCTTCTCTCCGATGCTCTCAAAAAAATAGTATAACCAAAGAAAAGCTATGAACAGTATTAAAATTTTCAACGGTGCACCTTCAGATGCTTCGGGCAGAGAGGATAAGGAGCTTCGGTGCTACCGTCTTCTCGATGAGCTCGGCATCTCATACGTTCGCGCAGACCACGATGCCGCAGAAACTATGGAGGTCTGCCGGGATATTGATAAGGCACTTGAGGCAGAAATATGCAAAAACCTGTTTCTCTGCAACAGACAGCAAACTGAGTTCTATCTTTTGATGATGCCCGGCGACAAGCCGTTTAAAACGAAACTGCTCTCCAAGCAGATCGGCTCCTCCAGACTTTCCTTTGCAACAGGAGAGCATATGGAGGCACTCCTTGATATAACGCCCGGCTCTGTCAGCATTCTGGGCATTATGAATGATAAGGAGAAAAAGGTTCGCCTTCTGGTGGACAGCGATATTATTAAGGGTGAGTTTGTGGGATGCCATCCCTGCATCAATACCTCAAGCCTTAAAATCAGAACAGAGGATATGTTCGGCCCACTTCTCTCTGCTATGGGTCACTCGATGACCGTGGTCGACCTGCCCTGGAACGTTGATGATCTCTGATATCTAA
>JAFQNM010000003.1 GCA_017395885.1 Clostridia bacterium
CGCAGGCGGCATGGGCGGCATGGGCGGTATGTATTAATTAATCAAAAGCCATAAAAAAAGGATCCCCAAAGGGAGTTGCGGTAAGGGATTACCGCAAGCTCCCAATGATATATTCCCTTCAGGGAATATGATATATTTCCTACGGAAATGTGAAATATTGCTGACGCAAGTAAAAAATACTCCGTTGTTATGCAACGGAGTATTTTTGTTCCTTAATATTTTCGAAGAAAATATTTCATAGGCGAAGCCTATTTCATACGGCGACAGCCGTATTTCACCTATTTGCTTTGCAAATTGATATCATTGTAGGTTGGTCTTTTCCTTAAGACCAACCTACTAAAGGGATCCTTTTTTTATTCAGATATTTGTATCCTTTACGATATATACGGGGCGCTTCTTGGTCTCAAGATATGTTTTGGAAAGATAGTGTCCGAGGATTCCCATACAGATAAGCTGAACACCGCCAACAAAGAAGCAGGCTGATGCCAGCGTTGCGGCAGAGCCAAAGGGATCGCCGAAGGCAAAGGTCCTTACAAGGGAGAAGATAAACAGGCCGAGGGCACCAAGGCAGGAGAGGAAGCCGAAAATATAGGCAAGCGCCAGAGGAGCTGTTGAATATGCAATGATTCCCTCAATGGAATAGAGGAAGAGCTTCCAGAAATTCCACTTGGTTTCTCCTGCAACACGCTCAATATTCTCATATTCCAGCCACTTTGTATTGAAGCCTACCCAGCCGAATATGCCCTTTGAAAAGCGGTTATACTCCGGCATGTTTACAATGGCGTCCTTCATTTTTGCCGTCATAAGACGGTAGTCTCTCGCCCCGTCCACAATATCCACATCGGATATCTTATTGATGAGCTTATAGAACATACGGGCAAAGAAGCTTCTGATTGGGGGCTCGCCCTTTCTGGTAACACGGCGGGTGGCTACAGAATCGTAGCCCTCCTTTTCTATGGCATCAAGCATTTCAGGCAGAAGCTTGGGTGGGTCCTGAAGGTCTGCATCCATCATAACAACGTAATCTCCGCTTGCATTTGAGAAGCCGGCATAGATCGCCGCCTCCTTGCCGAAGTTTCTGGAAAAGGAGATATATTTAACTCTCTCATCCTTCTCGCCAAGGCCCTTTACTATTTCAAGGGTCCTGTCTTTGGAGCCGTCGTTAACGAAAATAAACTCGAAATCGTTATTCATCTTTGCTGCAACGGACACCATTTCATTATAGAAAAGCTCTACTGATTCCTGCTCGTTATAGCAGGGCACGACAACTGAAATCTTTTTCATAATTTCTTCCTTTCTTTGGCTCAATCCTTCTTTTCCTTTTTGAACACAAGGAATTTGCTGAGAACGTAGTTTGATACTATGACCACGATATTGACGGCGATCTTTGATATCATATCATTGATGCCTGCAAGGGTAACCAGAAGATACATAAGACCCATATCTATGAGCAGGGTGCTGAGGCGGGAAAGATAAAACTTTATCATTTCCTTAACTACTCCGCCCTCGCTTTGAAAAACGTGCTTCTTATTGGTGAAATAGGCAAAGGTAACGCTGACTATCCACGCTATGATATTTGCCGCCTGAAGCTGGACAGCGTTATTCGCATCAAGAAAAAGCTTTGTGCAAACGAAATAGGTGGCGATGCTGACAAGGGTCGTCAGCACACCGAAGATGAGATACATTATTATCTCACGGTATTTCTCAAAGAGAGCTTTAATTTTCATTTTTTCTGAACCTCTCCTTTAATATTTCATAAAGCGCAAGGGCAAGGCCCACAATGCTCACAGCCACGCCGGGCACAAAGAACGGAGGAGTATAGCTGATAACGATGCTGTTTTCGCCCTCAGAAAGAGGAATTCCTACAAACGCCTTATTAACGGTCACGATCTCTGTTTTCTCACCGTTAACCGTGGCAGAAAAGCCCTTATCATTGGGAATGGAGGTTACAAGATACTCACCCTCCTTGCCGCTCACCTGACAGGAGACCTTTCCGGAGAAGGAGCGAAGCTCCAGCTCATCGGCCTCTGTATGCTCTGCAACGGTCAGGGGATCGGAAATATACATATGCAGGTCCTTTATCTCAAAGAGACCCTTGGATACGTACACGGTGAGCGTTGTGGACTCCTCAAGGGGAACAACGAAATCAAACCTCGTATTGCCGTTATAATACTGCCATGTATAGGCTGTCAGCTTATTCTGAACGTCATTTATACAGATGGTCAGGTCCTTCCTGTTTGCATTATCCCCCTCGTTATCTATCTCAAACGTGAGGTACATTATCTTGCCCAGATACTCCTCAGAAAGCTCTATCTCATAGGTCTCGGAGGACTCTTTCTCAAAGCTGTAGCTCTCCTCAACGTCGCACTCGATAATGGCCGTTTCAAAGTCAGGCTTATCGCCTCCCTCAACCACCGTATAGTTCAGAAGCAGCTCTGCCGAGTAGGGGAAGGAGCTCTTATCAAACTCCTCCTCGCTTATGGTAGCACCGCTCTTATACGCTATGGGGAAGGCTGAGGTATTTTTATAAAGAGTGAGGGTATCTCCGCTTGCCACCTTTTCATAGGCAAAGCCGGGGTCAGAATCGGAGATGATATATCTGGTTCCCATAAAGGTATAGAAAAGCTCGTTTCGTGCGCCGGAGGTGATAAAGCAGTTTCTGTATGCTTCGTTATTTCCCATATAGGTCTCATAAAAGTCCTGATACAGGCTGTTTGAGGTGGAGGAATATATGGAGGATGAATTGAAATTCTCCGAATATATCCTGTTTGCATTATCGCTTTCCTTATAGGAAACGTTGGTGCGGAACCAATCCTCCTCGGCGTGGGTCATGAGCTCCTCTATTTCGTCAGACTCCAGCGATTCCAGCACCTCTGAGGTAACGGGGCTCTCGTTTTCTTTGCTGCCGTATGAGAACAGCACAAGCACCACCGCCGTGAATATATAGATAAACTCAGGCCTCTTTTTAAGAAGAAGGGCTGCAAGGAGCGCCGCCGCAATGCCTATGCAGGCAACATAGTTGTTTTCACAGCTGAACCAGTAGAACACAAGGGCAACGGCCGTGACTATTGACAGGGGAATAGGACGAAGCTTTTTCTCCAAAAGATTATCAATAAACCTGCAAAGGGTGTAGATAAACAGTATGCCGAAGGGGATGAGCACCTTACCGCGGACGTACAGCGTTCCGTTGAGAAGGTATGTAAAAACAGGGCAGACGGTTATGAAAAGGAGAAATCCGTTAAAGAATATCTCGCTTTTCTTAACTCCCTTGGCTGTCAGATTGCCGATGGCTGCAACCAGCATCGTTCCCGTGATACCCATACTGTAGGTATAATAGAAGGTATCGTCAAGGTTCGGCAGAAAAAGGTTTTCCAGGCTTTCAGTAACGCCGAAGGAGCGGCTGTTGGTGACCAGGGCAATGGCCGTTGGGAACAGGAAGAATGCCGTTGCCATTACGGGAATAGCAAAAATATAAACGCATCTGAAGAATCTTTTGAGAAATGTTCCCTTCTCTGCATCCTCCTCCATAAGTCGGTAAACCGCATATACAAAAAGGCATACGAGGCAGCCGATACTGAAATAATAATTCGTCAGAATAATGCAGAGTGCAGAGACGATAAACAAAAGGGGCTTTTTCTTTTCAAAAAATCTGTCCACTCCGATAAGTGCCAGAATAAGGAAGGGCAGGTACCACACGAACATGATGTGGTGGTGAAAATGATACGTAAGGGGTGCCATTGAAAGAATGATAATGGCTCCCGCAAGGGCGCTGACCTTTTTGAAATGGCCCTTAAGGAATACGTAGGTAAGAACGCCCGTTGCCAGATAGAGCACCATGCTGGCTCCCATTACGTAATAGGTCATATCCACAAAGGGCAAAAGATATGAGAGAAGGATAACAGGGCTCAGAAATCCGTAATATGCAAAGTGAAATGCATTCTGGCCGCCGCCTGCCTCATAAAAGAAGGTGGGGATAAGCTGCTTCGTTTCATAGAAGCTTCTTCTGAACATATCGGGAAAAACAGAGTGCTGGCTGATCCAGTCTACCTTTGATCCGTAAAGATTGCCGACCCCCGTCATTACCGCGATAAGCACGATGCCGTACAGGATTATAGCCCCATATATAAGCTTATTGATTAGTTTTTTATTCATAACTCCTCCTGCGATGGGCATAGAGCCCCATTAAAACATCACAGACATATTCATTATATCACAACAGAAAGCAAAAATCAATCATATTATACAATTGAAAAAACAGCCGCAGCCGATTACTGTTGCAAAAAGCTGACAGGTGTGATATACTTTAATCAACATAATCGCCGCAGTAGTCGGCAGAACGGAGTTCGTTATGAAAAAAACAATCGCATACCTTCTTACACTGGTCGTTGTTGTGCTTACGCTGACAGCTCCCATATCGGTTTCTGCGCAGTCCGGCTTTACCGTTTCCTGCTCTCCCGAAACCGTCACAGCTCAGCCCGGCAGCGATGACGTTATTTCTGTCAGCATAAACCTTTCCGGCAACCCCGGCCTTTGGTCTACCCGTATCTTCGTCGTTTATCCCGAGGGTCTTTCCCTTATCGGCACAAACGGCAAAGCTGACATCGTTAATCCCGGCAGGATATACGGCGCCTCAGACCTTACTGTTGGTATTCCCGATCTTGCGCTTGACGACAGCCGTGTTCTTCCCGCCCTCAAAGCAATCATTGCAAGCAGGGGCCTTTCCACCGAGGGCTACCTTTCCACAGCTCTCTATTTTGAGCCTGAAGCATTTGAAACCATTACCTACACCAACGGCACTCTTGCTACTCTTAATTTCAGGGTCACCGATAATGTAACCCCCAACAGCGTTTCCGAGATCAAGATCCTCTACGGAGAGCACGATTTTCTTTATGCCACCATTAAAAGCGGTAAGGTTTCCTTCATTTCATACTATCCCGAAACAGTTGATGCCAAGGTATCCTTCTTAACCTGCTATCACACCTCCTCACACTTTGAATCAAAGGCGCCCACCTGCACAGAAGCAGGCTACGAAAGAACAGTTTGCGACAGCTGCAAGCTAGTTCTCAGCGAAACGGCCATTGATTCAAGCGGCCATTCATACACCTCTGAGGGAAGCATTACCGTGGTTGAGCCCGATTGCACAAGCGGCGGCCACACCGTAAAGATATGCGACACCTGCGGAGATACCGTAACAACTGACCTTACCGACCCGCTTGGACACAACGGAAACGGCGAAAGGATCACCGTTTCCTCCACCTGCACCGCTGCCGGAACACTTACAGTTTATTGCACCTGCGGTGAGCTTTATTCCACCTCTCAGCTTCCTTTGGCAGATCATTCATATAAGGATACCGTGGTTGCCCCCACAAGGACAGAGGAGGGATACACCCTTCACACCTGCACAGAGTGCGGCTACGAATACAAGGACAGCTTTGTTGATGCCATTGGCGGCGATTTTATAACGGGCGACCTTAACGGCGACGATGTGGTCAACGCAATGGACGTTAACATTGTCAGAAGAATACTGAACGGCTCTGTTACCCCCTCCGAGGCTCAGGCTAAGTCAGGAGACATTAACGGAGACGGCGTTGTAAACGGAATCGATGCAAACATCCTTGCAAGATTTGCCTCCGGTATTATCAACACCTTAGGCTAAAAAATAACAACTCAAAGCTCCCCTTTCGGGGAGCTTTCAGCTTGTCGATAACTTTATCGACAAGCTGCCTCAGGCTGTCGGGAAGGATGCAGATTTCGTCATTTCAAGGCCGTCGGAGGGGTTCCCCGAAAGTGAGCTTGCGAGCTTTTGGGGGTTCCTGTAAGCGTACAAAGGTACGGCAGGACTTGAAAGGGCGAAAAGCTTGAAATCCCCTGAAAATCAGGGGATTTCTTTAATATGACTTTAATTATTTGTTGCTTTTGCCGTTTACAGTTAAAGCTTCGATCCGGATGTCTTTGTTTTGATATATTTGCGGTCTGCGCCTTTTTCGACAGCCTGAAAGCTCCCCCAAAGGGGAGCTTTTTTTTGTACCCTTAATGGGACTTACTGCACGATATAATCTCTATAACGACAATTATCGGAGGTATAAATATGGCAAAGAACAAAAAATCTGAGGCAACGCAGATATCCTTGTTTGAAGGATTGCTTGATAAGCTGAACAGCACCGATCCCTCCGATACACTTTCCTCCGAACAGCTTTCTCTCGCTATTGAACGGCTGATGGAGGCAAGAAAACAGGCAATTGAAAGAGAAAAGGAGGAGGAGAAGCAGAGGCTTCTTCTGGAAAAGAAGAAAAAGGAAGAAGAAAAGCAGCGTGCACAGGAGGCTCATATAGACGAGGTCACCTCCATGGACCTGCCCCTTGACTGGGAAAACGCCTTTGCCGCCGATCCACGAACTGAGGGCGTTCACGCAGAAAGCATCTCCGACGGCCTCATTCTCTCCCTCTCAAATCTGGCACGTGTTGACATTGAATACATCTCCTCCGTTACCGGCTGTGATTGCAAAACCGTTATCTGTGCCTTGAAGGGCTCCATCTATCAGAATCCCGAAACGTGGGACGAATGCTTCTACAAGGGCTGGGAGACCTCTGAGGAATACCTTTCGGGCAATCTTATGAGAAAATGGCAGGCGGCGAAGGATGCCGACGTTAAGTACAACGGCTATTTCAGAGAAAATCTTGACGCCATTGAAAAGGTTCTTCCCCCTGCCGTTGCAACAAAGGATATATACGTCACCCTCGGCTCTCCCTGGGTTCCCGTTGATATTATAGACGATTTTATAACCCACATATTCAGATTTCGAAACGATTATCCCGTTGGCACTATGCACGACGAGCTGACAGGCACGTGGCAGATCCCCTGCAAGACCGCATACCGATACAGCCGCAGCGTTACCTCAACGAGCACCTACGGCACGCCACGTATGGAGGCTCTTTACATCCTTGAAAAGACCCTGAATATGAAGACCGTTGCCGTAACGGACGAGGTGCCCTGCCCCGCAAACGCCTCAGGCAAAAAGAGGGTCATCAATCAGGCTGAGACCGTTCAGGTCATCGAAAAGCAGCAAAAGCTCATAAAGGCCTTTCAGAAATGGGTATGGAAGGACGAAAAAAGAAGGGAGAGGCTACAGGAGATCTTTGAGCAGCGCTACAGCTGTGTTCGCAGACGTATTTTTGACGGCTCATTTCTCAAATTCCCCACAATGTCTCCCGAAATAACCCTTTATCCCTATCAAAAAAACTCTGTTGCCCGCATTCTCTTTTCCAAAAACACACTTCTCGCCCACGATGTGGGCTCGGGCAAGACCTACGTTATGATCGCCGCAGGCATGGAGCTTAAGCGAATGGGGCTTTCCAAAAAGAATCTGTACGTTGTTCCAAACAGCATCGTTTCTCAATGGAAAAGCATTTTTTGTGCCATGTACCCATCGGCAAAGCTTCTCTGCGTTGAGCCATCCCGCTTTACACCCCAAAAGCGGGAGGCTCTTCTCAAAAAGATCAGAGACGAGGATCATGACGGCATTATTATGGCCTACAGCTGCTTTGAGCAGATCCCCCTCTCCAAAGAATTTTATATGGAAGAACTGGAGAAAACGAAAGAAAAAATATCAACCCTTGCAACAGACCGCAAAAAAGCCACCTCAAGGCTCTCGAGAAAGAGAGAGGCCGTATCCAAAGCCCTGTCAGAGCTGAAAAACTCTATTGACGATATGTACGATACTGTTTATTTTGACGAGCTTGGTATTACTCGGCTTTTCGTTGACGAGGCACACAACTTCAAAAACGTGCCTATTGAGACCAAGGTCGATAAGGTGCTCGGCATCAGTGCAGGCGGCTCTAAAAAATGCCGTGATATGATGGACAAGGTGCATCTTATCCAAAAGCAGAACGACGGCGGCGGTGTTATTATGGCAACAGGCACCCCCATTACAAACTCAATAACGGACGCCTATATAATGCAGATGTACCTCCAGAGCGGAGAGCTGGCCCTTCTTGACCTGCAGAGCTTTGACAGCTGGATAGGTATGTTTGCCGAAAAGGAAACGGAGTTTGAGATAGACGTTGATACCTCGGGATACCGCCTTGCCACCAGGTTTTCAAAATTTCACAATCTCCCCGAGCTCACCGCCATTCTTTCCTCCGTTGCGGATTTTCACAGGGTAGACACCTCATCGGGCATTCCTGAGTTTGAAGGCTATAAGGATGCTCTGATCTCAAAAACTTCCGATTTTGCCGCCTACCTCAAGGATATTTCAAGAAGAGCCGAGGACGTGAGATGCGGCTTTGTCAGCCGTACGGACGACAATATGCTGAAGATCACTACAGACGGCAGAAAGGCCGCACTTGACCTTCGTCTCACCGTTGCGACTGCCGCCTTTACCTACAACTCCAAGGTGGCAAGATGCGCCGAAAACGTTTTTGAAATATACCAAAACACCAACAAGGAAAAAAGCGCCCAGCTCATTTTCTGCGACACCTCTACCCCAAAGGCAGGCTTTAATCTGTACGATGAATTAAAAAGGCTTCTGGCAGCTTTTGGCATTCCCGAAAGCACCGTTGCCTACATTCACAGCGCTGATACGGAAAGGCGAAGGGAAAAGCTTTTTGCCGCCGTCAGGGCAGGAGAAATCCGTGTGCTTATAGGCTCCACCTTCAAGCTGGGCCTCGGTGTCAACGTGCAGGACAAGCTTATAGCACTCCACCACCTTGACGTTCCCTGGAGGCCTGCGGATATGACCCAGCGAGAGGGTCGCATACTGCGCCAGGGAAACGAAAACAAGAAAGTATATATTTACCGATACATTACCGAGGGCAGCTTTGATGCCTATTCGTGGCAGCTTCTTGAAACAAAGCAGCGCTTTATATCAAGCCTGCTTTCAGGCGATATGAACGAGCGAAGCGGCTCTGATATTGAAAGCACGGTGCTGGATTACGCAGAGGTCAAGGCCCTTGCCGTAGGCAGCCCGCTGATAAAGGAAAGGATTGAAACGGCAAACGAGCTGACTCGCTGCATAATGCTGCAGCAGAGATCCGTTGAAAACCGACTTCGCCTTGAAAAGGAGCTGGCCGAGACACCTGCAAAGATCAGGCATCAGGAGGCTATTATTGAAAAATGCAAAAGAGACATTGCCCATTTCGCAGAGCGCCGGCGAGAGTATTCAAAGGACGAAAGAAAATCCCTGCGTGCCGCCCTCTTTGGCGCAGTAAGCGAAAACATTCTCATGCCGAGAGAAACGCCATCCCTTACATATCAAGGCTTTAGCATAGTTTTGCCCGCCAATATGTCAGAAAAAAAGCCATTTATTTGGCTGCAGGGCGAGGGCAGATACTACGTTGAGCTTGGAGAAGCACAGGTTGGCTTTCTTATCCGTATTGACAATTTTCTGGAGAGCTTCTCCGAACATCTGGCTAAGCTTTCGGACAACCTCTCCCACCTTAAAGAGAGGCAGGCGGCCATAAAAGAGGAGCTGTCTCAAAAGGATGAGCACGATGAAAGGATCGCCGCTCTCCAAAAAAAGCTTGAAAAGATAGACAAAGCACTGGGGGTTGATAAAAATGAGTGAGATCAAGCTTACAAACATTCCTTCCATGAACGTGGGAAAGGTGGTAACACAGCTTTCCTCCGCCTACAACGCCGTTATAAACGGCGGCCTCCCCGTAAAAACTCTCCCCTCAGTTATGCTGTGGGGCGCTCCCGGTATAGGCAAATCTCAGGCCATCCGCCAGATAGCACGGGAGATAGAAAGAGGCACGGGCAAAAAAACCGTAGTTACAGACGTTCGCCTTCTGCTTTTCAATCCCATCGATCTGAGAGGTATTCCCACCTCAAACGCAGATAAGACTCTTGCCGTGTGGCTTAGGCCTCAGATCTTTCAGATGGACGAGGGCGACAGCGTTATAAACATTCTGTTTCTTGATGAAATATCGGCCGCTCCCCAATCGGTGCAGGCGGCCGCTTATCAGATCACTCTCGACAGAGTAGTGGGTGAGCACAGGCTGCCTGAAAACTGCATCGTTATTGCGGCGGGCAACCGCACTACAGACAAATCCGTTGCCTTCAAGATGCCAAAGGCTCTTGCAAACAGACTTCTCCACATTGAGGTGGAGGGATCTTTCTCCTCATGGAGAAAATGGGCCGTTAAAAGCGGCATCAACGACAAGGTCCTGGGCTTTCTTTCCTTTCGGCAAAACTATCTCATGTGCTTTGACTCCTCCTCTGACGACCTTGCCTTTGCTACTCCACGTTCCTGGGAGATGGTCAGCAATCTGTTAAATCACGTAAGCGACGATATTGACAAAATGTATCCCCTTATTTCCGGCCTTGTAAGCACGGGCATTGCCGTGGAATTCAGAACCTGGGCAAATGTTCTGAACGAGCTTCCCTCCATTGAGGATATTTTCGAGGGCAAAATGCCGCCCCTGCCCAAAAGCACAGACGCAATGTATGCTCTCATCTCGGCTATGACAGCCTATGCCAGAGAGCACAAAAATCAGCTTTCAAAAATTCAGAGCTCCATCGTATATGCCGGCAAAATGCCTCCCGATTTTTCAACGGTGCTTATGAAGGATTATATGTACCTCGAAGACGGATACAAGGAGAAGCTTATGCGAATTCCCGAATTTTCTCGCTGGATGCAGTCGAAGGGGGCGCTTTTGAATGGCTCTGTCTGAGGAAAAGATAAGAGGCTACGTTAAAAGGCTGCTTCTCTCCAGAATGAGGATACTGGCAAACCACGGCTTTTTCGGCCTTCTTCTTATGCATATGATCTATTCTGTGGACGAGGAGCTTGGCACCGCCTGCACAGACGGCACACGGATAATTTTCGGAACGGACTTTCTTGACCGGCTTTCAGACAGCGAGCTTGATTTCGTTATGATGCACGAAATAATGCACGTTGTTCTTCAGCACTGCCTGAGAGGAAGGGAGCTGGAGAACGAAAGGTATAACATAGCCTGCGACATCGTTGTCAACTCAAACATTCTTCTTGAGTGCGGCATGAACAGGCAAAGCATTACCATAAACGGCTGCGGCGAGTCTATGCACGTAGCCCCCGACGGCAAGGAGGGCTACGAGCACACGGCAGAGGAGGTATATGCTATGCTCCCCTCCTCCCCGCAAAAAAAGGGCAAGTCCCGTCCCCTGCCCGGAGAAGGGGAGAGCAACGATGACGACGAAGAGGGCGAGAGCATGGGCAGTGAAATGGGTAGAGCGAAAAAGGTGCAAAAAAGCTACTCTGATTTTCCCGGAATGTGGGATGACCACTCCCGCTGGGGGATGTACGAGGAGGATGATGCCATTCGTGACGTATGGGTAAAGAATTTCAAGGATGCGGCAGAGGCTATCAGCATCCGCGATCCTTCAAATTTAAGAGGCACCATTCCCGTTTTTGCAGAGCGTATTCTGAAGGAGCTGAGAAAGCCCCAGACAGACTGGCGCACCATTCTCAACGACTTCATTCAGGAGGAGATCTGCGACTACTCCTTCTCTCCTCCCGACCGCCGCTTTGACGAAAGTCCCTTCTTCCTCCCCGATTTCAACGGCAAGGAGGATATTGTTGAAAACATCCTGTTTATGATAGACACCTCGGGCTCCATGTCTGACGAGATGATCGCCGCCGCATTTTCTGAAATAAAGGGCGCAATAGACCAGTTTGACGGAAAGCTGGCAGGCTACCTCGGCTTTTTCGATGCGGCCATTATCGAGCCACGCCCCTTTTCAAGCTACGATGAATTTAAGATAATCCGTCCCGTTGGCGGAGGCGGCACCGATTTTCAGATCATTTTCGAATACGTTACCCTTCATATGCAGGAAAAGCTTCCCGCAAGCATTATTATTCTGACAGACGGATTTGCTCCCTTCCCCCAGGAGAAGCTTGCAGGCGGCATACCCGTGCTGTGGCTTTTGAACAACGAAACCGTCGATCCCCCTTGGGGAAAGGTTGCACGCATAGTTATCTGACAAACAACGGAGGACAGTATATGCTGTTTTATAAAATAGACGCCATTTTAACCGAAAATACTTCGGAAAACGAATCCGACAGCTGCCGCCTTTTTGACCTTGCAAAGGCAGGAGAGGACTTTTTCAAGGCCTGCAACGAGGGCGTTTATATTTTTGCCTGCGACAAGGAAGACAAAAGAATGACCTTTGGCGCCATTCGCAGTGATGCGGGCAGCATTGAACAAGCCTTTTTAAAATATATGCAGTTTGCACATCTGAAGCTATCCGAGCCCTCCTTTGAGGAGATCACCTTCAAGGCCCTGATCACCCTTTTGGGAAACGCAGAGCGCAACGATTATATATCAGACGAAAAAGACGTTCTTGATGCCTTTGACATAAAAGACATTTCAAGATACAACCGCTTTGAGCATACGGAGGCGATGCTTCCCGAAAAAGTTGACCGCGAAAGCCTCTTTGCACTTTCGAAAAGCCTTCTTCCGGGTGATACCCTCACTCCGGAGCTTGAGCGCATATATATGGGCAAGAAAAAAGCAAACGTCAAGGGCCATCCCGTTCACTACGTTTTAGAGGCAGGAGACCGTGATATTCAGAAAAGCATATACCGCACGCTTCTTGAGGCCCTTTATGCAAACGGACGCATAGAGAGCAGACGCTACTGTATCGTTGAGCACGACAGTGCCGTGGACGACAGAATTTACGGTTCTCTCTACAGAATATGCGAAAACGGCGCCCTCGTTATTAACGTGGATCTCGATAAGGAGGATAGAGACCCCTTCAACGACACCTCAGACAAGCAGCCCTTAAAAGCACTTTTAGAGACCGCATCAAAATACAAAAACCGGGTTCTCACAGTTATTTGCCTCTCCTGCTTTGATAAGAGAGAGGCGGAGGACTTTCTTTCGATGGCGGGCGATATTCCCTTTGTCCGTTTGTACGAGAACAAGGTGAGCCGCCACAAGGCAGAGGCTTATCTCAAATCCAAAGCTGCAGAATGTGGCCTTCGTGCAGACAAAACACTTCTTTCATCCTTCGGGGACGAAAAGGACGGCCCCACCGTCACACAGCTGAACTCCGCCTTTGACGGCTGGTACGATAAAAAGCTTCGTTCAAGCGTTTATCCTCAGTACAAAACGGCGGTGGCGGTAAAGGAAGAAAAGCCTGCAGAAACGAAAAAGGAGAGCGCGCACGCCCGACTCCAAAGGCTCATCGGTCTGAAAACGGCTAAAAAAACGATAGATAAGGTGCTGAATTTCTATAAAGCGCAAAAGATCTTCGAAAGCAAAGGTATCTCTCAGGAGAGGCCTTCTATGCATATGGTATTCACAGGCAATCCGGGAACGGCAAAAACCACCGTTGCAAGGCTTTTTGCAGAAATAATGAAGGAAAACGGACTTCTCCCATCGGGAGAGATCCACGAGGTGGGAAGGTCCGACCTTGTGGGAAGGTTCGTTGGTCACACTGCTCCCCTTGTTAAGCAGGCATTCCAAAAAGCCAAGGGCGGAGTTCTGTTTATAGACGAGGCATACTCACTTGTTGACGGCAAGGAAGGTCTCTTCGGAGATGAGGCTATCAACACCATCGTTCAGGAGATGGAGAATCACAGAGACGATACCATAGTTATTTTCGCCGGATACCCGGATAAAATGGAGCGCTTTCTGAGCAAAAACCCGGGCCTTCGCTCCCGTGTTGCCTTTCATATCCCCTTTGAGGACTATTCTGCAAACGAGCTTTGCGAAATTGCCTTGCTGATTGCTGAAGAAAACGGATTGTGCCTCTCAAAGGAAGCCGGTGATGAGCTGATGCCCATATTTGAAAGCGCCCGCCGCTCAGATGATTTCGGCAACGGACGCTTTGCACGTAATATAATAGAAAAAGCTAAAATGGCCCTCGCCGAAAGAATACTGACAGCAGATACGGACTCTTTGAGCGATGAGGATCTCAGAACTATACTTGCCGAGGATATCCCCACCGATCACATATTCTCATACCGTTCAAATAATCCTATCGGCTTCTGCTGACCCGGATCACACCTTCAAATTCCGGTTTTACGGGGAGATATGTAGGAGGCCTTTTTGTAAAAAGGCCCCCTACGACCCCCGAAAAACTTCAAAAAGGGAGTGGTTATAATTTGGTTTATCGGTGAGGGGTGGTCACTCCTTTGAACAAAGGCCCCGTGAGGGGCTTTTGTTGGTTTAGATAAAGGGAGTGTGCTCCCTTTATCTAAACCTGTTTA
>JAFQNM010000302.1 GCA_017395885.1 Clostridia bacterium
CAGGACTTGAAAGGGCGAAAAGCTTGAAATCCCCTGAAAATCAGGGGATTTCTTTAATGTGACTTTAATAATTTGTTGCTTTTGCCGTTTACAGTTAAAGCTTCGATCCGGCTGTCTTTGTTTTGATATATTTGCGGTCTGTGCCTTTTTCGACAGCATGAAAGGAGATGCAAATGCATCTCCTTTTTCCTTTTATTTATCCTTCTTCTTAAATATCTTGTTTGATAAAACAAGCAGGAGGCCTGCACCGTACAGGACAATCAACACTATAATACCCATAGGCTGGACTGAATCTCCGGTAACGGCGACCACCGTAAGAAGTGCAGCCATAACAAGAAGTATAATGCCCCATATAATGTTTGAGGTGGTGCTTTTTTTTGCGGCTGCAGTATCACGACTGAAGTATTTTTCCTGTTGTTCCTTGCCGTAGCCGATTATAAGATCGGGAGAATGATAGATAATATACTGTGAAATAAGCCACTGCGCTTCTTCCGGTGTTGAGGGAACAGCATACTTTTTGCCTCCCTTGCAGTAGAAGATACAAGACTTTTCAACGGTTATTCCGTTTACTCTTTGTTCGTACATATGCGCCCATAATACGTCGGAATAGGGGATTATTACATTTGCCTTTTTCGAATAGAAGGCAAGGCTGCCGCAGTATATCTTAGACTTGGGAACGGCGGCGGTATTTATATTAATATCGTCGGTAACGTATTCAACCCCGTTTTTTCTCAAACGTGAAATACATAGCCTGAAGGGAAGAACACGTGAAAAATATATTGCAGCAATGATCCATACAGGAACAAAGCATATAAATCCGATAGCAAGCAGACTCGAGTTATCGGTTGAAGCACCGATTGTTATTACAGCCATGGCGGTAACAGCCAAAGCAATGAGAACGAATCTCATAATTTTTTCCGTTTGAATCTTTTTCTCAATAAATTCTCTCATTTCCAACTCCTGTTTAATTATTTTTCAGAACTGCCTGATCCTTGGCGGGACTTGCACGGCCTGCAATATCGGGAGCTCGGCGCTCAAGGGCGGCAAATGATATTTCTATATCCTCTCTTGCCTCGTGCTCTGAGAAGCAGCCAACGGTGACCATATCGCAATCGCGTATGGTTGCCCAGCTGAAGTTCAACCCGACAAAGGGTGTCGTTCTGCCTGCCGCCATAGACTTGATGGTCATAACAGGCTTTTTTGCGCCTCTGATTATGGAGTTGACAGCCTCAACCTCGACCTGCATAAGAAATCCCATGCAGTTATAGATCTGAATGTAGGTCTCAACGTCGTATCCGTTCTCGTCGGAATAAATAACAAGCTCAGGCATGTGAGCAGAGAGGCCGGGGATCATTCCTGCATCTCTTATCATCTTTGTGTAATCGTCAAGGCGGTCCATGCTTCTGGTCCTCTTGCAAACAAGCTGCTCTGCAGAGTAGTGGTGTATAAGGCAGAGCTTTGCTCCTCGCTCTGCAGATGCCTTGATAGCCTTTTCAGCCTCACGGCGACCCTCTGCAGAGTCGTCTACGTTAACGATAGGCGTATCTACCATTATCATCTCACGGCCTGTTTTCTCCTGAGTCAGCTGAACGGCACGGTGTATGTGAGGGGCCTGGTCGAAGGGGGCCATTACAGTATCG
>JAFQNM010000303.1 GCA_017395885.1 Clostridia bacterium
CGGCAAAAGGTGTTTCGCCCTCTGCGGAGGGCGCCAAGGGCTCCGCCCCTTGACCCTGCCGCCTTTTGAAAAAGGCGGGCGAAAACTTTAATAATTCGGCTTGTCGGTAAGGGGTGGTCACTCCTTTGAACAAAGGCCCCGCGAGGGGCTTTTGCCGGTTTATATAAAGGGAGTGTGCTCCCTTTATATAAACCTGTTTAAAGTTTTTTGCGGAGCTTTTTTTCAAAAAAGCGACCATTCAGCGACCGTTCTCCCCTCTCCCGATAAATCGGAATTTATAGGGCCAATCATGGAAATTTGATTTGGGAGGCTTTATTGTTGCAATTTTCAACGAATTTTTAGTGATAATAGGGTTATATAATATAAATAAATTAATTTATTGTATATTTTCTATTGAAAAAAATTGGCATTGGGAGTATAATTAATTTAGCTATATATGGATGGAGGTGCTTATATTGAGAGGCAACCAGTATGCAGATATCTTTAACGAGGGAATGGAATACCGTGCGTACCGTTATTTCGGATGCCATATAGTTGACGGCGGATATGCCTTCAGAGTATGGGCACCGTCTGCAGAAAAGGTTTTTGTTGTCGGTTCCTTTAATGATTGGAGCGAAAGCTTTCCCATGATCAGGGTCGGCGATACCGCTATCTGGGAGGGATTTGTTCCCGATGGTGAGGTCGAGCCCGGTGACCTTTACAAGTTCAAGCTTGTTTCAGGAAATGAGCAGGCTTATAAGGCAGATCCGTTTGCGGCATATTCCGGAGTTTGGCCCGAGAGTGCTTCCCGTGTGTTCCCGGTTGGTGAGTATCAGTGGGGAGACAGCCTGTGGATGAAGGAGAGAAAAAAGCGTTTCAACGGTGTTGAGGCAAGAAAGCAGCCGGTCAGCATTTATGAGCTCCATATTCCCTCCTGGAAAAAGAAGTTCGGCTCTGAGCCTCTTTCCTATAAGGAGCTTGCCGATTCTCTTGCGCCTTATCTCCTTCAGATGGGCTTTACCCACGTTGAGATAATGGAGCCCTTCGAGCAGGTTGAGGGTAAAAAATCCTGCTTCTATGCTCTGTCTGCCTGCCACGGTACTCCCTATGATTTTATGGAGTTCGTGGATAATATGCACAGGGCAGGCATAGGTGTTATACTTGATTGGAATATATACGAGTTTTCCGTAACGGAGCACAGTCTTTCAGGCTTTGACGGATACAATATCTGCGGTGAGATCAAGGAGGGCTGCCTGACAGGAAGGTTCGATCTATCCTCAAGAGTGGCGCATTCTTTTATTGTTTCCAATGCTGTGTATCTTGCTGATGTGTTCCATATAGACGGTATCAGAATGGAGGAGCTCTCCTCTGTTCTCCATAACGGAAAAGAAACCGTGGATAGAGGGGCTGTTGCTCTCGTTCGCCGCATAAACGGCGTTATGAGAGACTATTTCCCCGACGTTATGATGATAACCGATGACCATATAGGAAAGGGTGCGGTTACCTCAAGCGCATCGTACGGACTTGGATTTACCTTTAAGTGGGATTCTGTCTGCACAAGAGATACTCTTTCTTATGCCCGGATCCCTCTTGCAGAAAGAGCAAGGCATACCTCCGAGCTGTCTGCCCCGCTGAAGCACGCCTTCGGAGAGGCATCGGTGCTCACTCTTACCCATGCTGACGTAACTCAGGGCAGAGATTCGTTTATGGCAGGCATGGCAGGCGAGTATGTTGAAAAATTTGCCGGAAACCGTGTGTTCTTTGCCTATATGATGACCCGCCCCGGAAAAAAGCTCAGGTTTATGGGCAGCGAGATAGGTCAGTTTGATTCGTGGGACAGAAACGGAGAGGTTCAGTGGTTCTTGCTTGATTATCCCAGCCACTCAAGCCTTCAGCTTTATCTTGCTGAGCTTGGCAGGGTGTATCTTGAAAATCCTGCCCTTTGGGAGCAGGACTGTGTTCCCGGCGGCTTTTCTCTCGATTCTGCTCAGGGCGGAATATTTGCATACCGCCGCTTTGACTCCAAGGGCGGAGAGATAGCAGTGGCTCTGAATTTCACCCCCTATCGGATCAGTAAATATTCCATGCCGGTGAGCCATGGGGGAGAATGGCAGGAGCTCATCTCCTCAGACAGCACACGCTACGGCGGCAGCGGAGTTGAGAACGGCAGAGTAACTGCAAGCGCCTCAAGAATCCCCGTTTCACCCTATTCATTGACAGTTGACCTCCCGCCTCTCGGCGCGGTGGTTCTGAAATATATTAAATAAATTATTTATATA